>NZ_QOHL01000029.1:0-14520 GCF_004181775.1 Ehrlichia minasensis | reverse complement strand
GCACCTAACTCATCATCATATTACATACAAAAACATAAAAGCTGCACCCTCTCATCTACTGTTCCCATCACTTACCAGAAACATTAGCAAATGCATTTATAAACAAATCTAACTTCTATACACAGATCTGCTATCTAAGAGTATACAATATCACACATACATAAAATCCTCATTCATTTACACTTATACACAACTATTCATTAACAGCAATTCATTGTTAGCTTTTCTATTCATTATTATAGTTTCCATAGAATAAATTAACCACTTACAGCATCTAAATAATTCATAATTAGTATGTAATATTAAGGACTAACTTATATACAGATTCAAAAAACAAAACATCTCTTATAATTAAGTAGAACTACAATTTTATCTTCATTACTAAATGATATATCATATACAGCAATTTTCTTCTTAATCTATCTTTACTCTAAATTTAATATTTCAACTTTATTTTTATCAACATACAGATTGCCTTGAATATTTTCTCAACATGAATCTCAATCCTGCAATCATCCATATTAACTTAAGCATTTTGCTTAATATAAATTTCATTAACCTTATTAGAAAACTTAAATGCAACTAAAATAACTATTACAATAAATTAATAATAATTACACATTCATTACATTTTTTTCACTTTAATATACTTTTAATTAGGCATTTATTATTTCTGCTACATAAGTAACTTGCCTTAATACAAAGACAATATCTTCACATTTATTATGACACTTATTAAAACATGAAGCAAAACATCACATAATAGCAATATTATTTACATTACTAAATAAAACAAACTTAGATATAAAACTGTCTTACTCTTAAATCTTACAACTGAACATTTATTCACTAAAGTATTCTTCAACACAAACTCACTTCTTATTAGCTATTCATCATATCAAAGAACTCATTATTATCCTTAGTCATAGATAATTTATCTCTTAAAAATTCCATTGCTTCAACAGAACCCATTGATGACAATAACCTTCTCAACAGCCACACTTTTTTCAAACACACATGATCTATTAACATATCTTCTTTTCTTGTACCTGATTTTGAAATATCTATTGCTGGATATACTCTTTTATCAGATATCTTTCTATCCAATATTATCTCACAGTTTCCTGTACCTTTAAATTCCTCAAATATCACTTCATCCATTTTTGAACCTGTTTCTATTAGAGCAGTTGCTATTATTGTTAATGAACCACCATTTTCTATATTTCTCGCTGCTCCAAAAAACCTCTTTGGTCTTTGCAAAGCATTAGAATCCACACCACCAGTTAATACCTTACCAGATGATGGTATTACCGAATTATATGCTCTTGCTAATCTCGTAATTGAATCAAGTAGTATTACTACATTTTTCTTATGCTCTACCATTCTTTTTGCTTTTTCAATCACTATTTCCGCAAGTTGTACATGTCTATATCCAGGTTCATCAAATGTTGAACTCACAACTTCTCCTTTTACAGATCTACACATATCTGTAACTTCTTCTGGTCTTTCACCTATTAGCAACACTATTAATTCTATATCCGGATGATTCACAGATATAGAATGCGCTATTTGTTGCAATATTATTGTTTTTCCAGCTCTTGGTGGTGCAACTATAAGGGCTCTTTGTCCTTTACCCAAAGGAGCAACTATATCTATTACTCTCATACTTATATCTTTTTTACTCAAGCTAACAGGATCATTAGTTTCCAAGAGTATTCTTTCTTCTGGATACAATGGGATCAAATCATCAAAGTGCACGTACCTTTGTAATTTTCCCATATCTGTAAAATTTATACTATGTGCTTTTACTAAAGTAAAATATCTTTCTTTTTCACTAGGCGCTCTTATTTCTCCACTTACTATATCACCTGTTCTTAAATTAAACTTTTTTATTTGACCTGCAGAAATATACACATCATCTCCACTTGCAGCATAATTTGCTTCTGGAGATCTCAAGAACCCAAATCCATCAGATAATATTTCTACTACTCCACCTCCTATTGCTGCACCACCATCATTTACAACTTTTTTCATCAAGTGAAAGATTATTTCTTGTTTCAGCATTCTACCATTACTTACTACACCAAGTTCTTCTGCTATTTTCAAGAGTTCTTCTATACTTTTCTTTTTCAACTCACTCAAATCCAAGACTTTCACTTCTTGTTCTGCTACTTCTACTTTTCCTTCTACTTCTTCCTTCTCTTCTACTACTTCTGATTTATCCTCTTCTTTTTCTAATACTTCAGGAGTTAACACCTCTCTATCTAATACAACATCTTCTGATTCTGACATAAAAACTCTCTCTACACTAAAATGTTAGGTTACCAATGTTCAAGTATTTTATATAAGCCTTGCAAAAAAATATACCTTCAACGCTATAAATATAGTACTTGAAACAAATTGATCAATAATGGCAAACTTACTACTCCAAGTATTTACATAGTAAATCTTGTGCATATGGTGACACATCTGCTAAATTAGCATATTTTTTTATTTTGACAATACATAAATTACTTAAACTGCAACAACCGTTAATTTTATTGCTATATTTGCTATGAACTCATCTCTGATATATCACATAATGCTTCTTCAGAAAAACTAAATTGAACAATATTACATAGCCTATTCATTAACTAATCAACATAATACTAAAAGATATTATCATACAACTCAACACCAAAATATATTTTAAGAGATATATAAAAAAACTCAACAACCAATCACTATATATATGCTGTTGTAATACAATTGTCGTAATACAATGGTAACTAACTATTTTATATATAAAACTCAAAAAGTCTAATAAAAAAATACTACAACATTTAACATTTGATCAAATCATAACAATTAATACTAGATAAGGTTAAAAAAACATTAATTGAAATTACTATTTGTCAGAAATCTATTATTCTGCTTAAATATAGAGAACTGTTAAAATAATATCGCATAATTTACTAGCTGTTATTAATAATATTATCAATGTGACATTTTGTATAACAAGGAGGGTCAATTATTTAGTAGGCAATCATCTCAATGCAATTAACTTTATCTTTTAAAATATATATTCAGTGCAGCATAAAATTATAATCAAGTTATTTAATAATTTACATTTATTTTCTAAGTGATATAGATAAAGCCATGTATATTGAAAAAAAATTGCAGTAACCTTAAAGTATAATCAGGAGTTTAAGTAATGGAACATAAAGATCCTAGTAAAATGTATGGAACAACTATTTTGTGTATCCGTAGGGGCAGTAAAGTAATCATTGCAGGAGATGGTCAAGTATCTTTAGGGCATACTGTAATAAAAAACTCAGCAAAAAAGATAAAACGTTTAGCTAATGATACAGTAATTACAGGGTTTGCTGGTGCAACAGCAGATGCTTTTACACTTTTTGAAAGATTAGAAAGTAAACTGGAAAAACATCCTGGACAACTACTCCGCGCATGCGTAGAATTAGCAAAAGATTGGAGGATGGACAAATATCTGCGTAGATTAGAAGCAATGATGATTGTAGCAGATAAATCTATATCACTCATAATATCGGGTACTGGAGATGTGCTAGAACCAGAAAATGGAATTGCAGCTATTGGATCAGGAGGTAATTATGCTTTAGCAGCAGCAAAAGCTTTGTGTGAGTCCAATGAGCAGTTTTCTCAAAACATGACCTTAGAATACATAATTACTACTGCGATGAGAATAGCTTCTGAAATATGTATCTATACAAACAACAACATTATTATTGAAAAAATAGAGGATTAAAATGTTTGTTAAACTAAAATTAAATGATGATCTAGAAAGCAATACAACAAGTACATCAGATAATACTCATGACAATCAAGTTTGTGCACCAAAAAATAAAAACACCATTAACATAACAGCATCTGAAGATGAAACAACTTCAGATGATTTACATAACACTCAAGAATTAACTCCTCAACAGATTACACAAGCACTAGACAGATTCATTATAGGGCAAGCAGATGCAAAACGCGCTGTAGCTATTGCTTTAAGAAATCGTTGGCGCCGTAATAGAGTACCTGAACCATTGAGAGAGGAGATTATTCCTAAGAACATCCTAATGATAGGACATACAGGTATTGGTAAAACAGAAATAGCACGCAGATTAGCAAAGCTTGCAAAAGCACCATTTATAAAAGTAGAAGCTACAAAATTCACTGAAATAGGATATGTAGGTAGAGATGTAGATTCCATTATACGTGACTTAGTTGATGTGGCTATTAATCTTGTCAAAGAAAAATTCCGTAAAATTGTAGAGAAAAAAGCAAAAGCCTTATCAGAAAGTATGATTCTTGATGCACTGATAGGACCTGATGCAAGTGAAGAAACAAAAACTACTTTTCAAGAAAAGTTAAGAGACGGAGAGTTTGAAGATTCTGAAATTTCAATCTCTATAAAGGAGAGCAAAAATACAATGCCTCCTATTGATATCCCTAATATTCCTGGCAATCAAGTCGGAATTATGAATATCAACGAGATTGTACACAAAATGCTAGGCAATAACAAACAACTTAAAACCATTAAAGTTACTGTCAAAGAAGCAAGAGAATTGCTTATTAATGAAGAAAGCGAAAAGTTGATGGATGAAGACAAGATTATAAAAGAAGCACTGCAACTAGCAAGTAACGACGGTATTGTCTTCTTAGATGAAATAGATAAAATTGCAGCTCGTACAGAAATTAGAGGAGAAGTTAACAGAGAAGGTGTACAAAGAGATCTTCTACCATTACTTGAGGGAACAAGTGTAACAACCAAATATGGGACCATTACAACTGACCATATTTTGTTCATAGCATCTGGAGCATTTCATTTAGCTAAGCCTTCTGATTTATTACCTGAATTACAAGGACGTCTTCCTATAAGAGTAGAACTTAAACCTCTTAGTAAAGACGATCTAGTACGTATACTAACTGAACCAGAGTCAAGTCTATTAAAGCAATACTGCGCATTAATGAAAACAGAAAATATTACTATTGACTTTACTGATGAAGGAGTATCTACCATCGCAGAAATAGCATCTACAGTTAATAGAGAGGTTGAAAATATTGGAGCACGTAGGTTACACACTATTTTAGAAAAGCTAATGGAAGACATTAGCTACACTGCAACAGAGAATAGCGGTAAAACATATGTTATTGACAGCGAATACGTAAAGCAGAAATTAGAAGATATTTCAAAACAATTAGACTTATCAAAATTTATACTATAACTATGGAAGAAAGATCAAAGTTTGTTAATAAAGTTTTCACTTCAGTCGCCTCTAGATATGATTTAATGAATGATATAATGAGCTTTGGTCTCCATAGGCTATGGAAAAATAAAGTAATTCAGAATATCACTAGTGGAAGCTTACTTGATGTTGCATGTGGCACTGGAGATATAGCAATAAAGGTAACAAAAAAAACACAAAATGTAGACATAATAGTATGTGATATCAATCCTAAGATGTTACGTCATGGCAGAGACAATGCAATAAATAAAAACGCATTAAACCTTAAATGGGTATGTGGCAATGCAGAACAACTCCCATTCCCAGATAACAGTTTTGACTATTATACAATTTCTTTTGGCATCCGTAATGTCTCTAACAGACAACTTGCACTTAACGAGGCATACAGAGTTCTTAAACAAGGAGGGAAATTTATATGTTTAGAATTCTCACCTTTAAAAGAAAGTCATCCTCTTCACAAATTATATAACTTTTATTCATTCAGTATTATACCTAACATAGGGCAATTGGTAGCAAAAGATAAAGCTTCATATCAATATTTAGTAGACAGTATAAGTGAATTTCCATATCAGGAAGACTTTTCACAAGAAATACAAAACTCTAACTTTAAAGAAATCAAATATAACAATCTATGTTTTAGCATAGTCACATTATATACAGCTTTAAAGCTATAGCTGCTAATATCAAAGTTTTTTCTATTCACAGAATTCTTCACCATATCACTTAACATAGAATTATCAAAACAAATTTTATAGATAAAGAAATTTTTAATACAACATACAGATCTAGTAAGTTTCATCATAAATACAATCTAAAAACATATACTGACTTCAATATCAAAGTACTTTACAATACGCCTAACAAATAAAAGCACAGTTATTTAAATTTTTAGAATCTTTAACTGTGCAATGAAAATACTGTGCTTAAATAAAACAAAACTATTTCACACATAAAACTTTTATATCACTTGTACTTGCACTTGCAGTAATATTACTTTTTTACTTGCACCTATAACTTAATCAACTTTTTACATCATTTTTCTATTACACTGGATCATATGGGATGCTAAGTTCAGCAAGCATCCGTAAATTAACAAATCAGCATAAGTTTAAATAAAACAAAACCATTTCACACATAAAACTTTTATATCACTTGTACTTGCGCTTGCAGTAATATTACTTTTTTACTTGCACCTATAACTTAATCAACTTTTTACATCATTTTTCTATCACACTGGACCACATGGGATGCTAAGTTCAGCAAGCATCCGTAAATTAACAAATCAGCATAAGTTTAAATAAAACAAAACTATTTCACACATAAAACTTTTTCACAGACATTGTACTGGCAGTAATATTTCTACCCATATTAACCAACATAACCATTAATTAACTATTTTAGATACCTCATATTATTTTTGCAAAAATAGGCTCTGGTTTCGGCAAAATTTCACCCATACTTATAGGTACAGAAAATTTGCTAAAATCACGTCTGCATCTTGGCAAATTAATTTGATCTAATATTTTAGATGACAAATCAGGTATTATAGGTTGCAGCAATAATCCTATACATCTGATATATTCAAGCAACTTATATAACACTGCTTTCATAACTTCAGGATCACTTTTAGACAATTTCCATGGGACTCTAACTGCAATATATTCATTAGCTATAGAAGATAACTGTTCTATAATGTGTATCAGTCCATTGAGGTTATAATACTTTATACAACCCCTCACCTTTTCAAGAATCTCTTGATAATCTGGCAAAATTTCTTCATTTCTTAACAGAGAATTATTGACTACCGGTACTTTCCCTTCACACTCTTTATATAATAGCGAAACAGTCCTCTGTACTAGATTCCCTATATTATTTGCTAAATCAGAATTTACACACTTAATAAAACTACTTCTTTTAAAATCTCCATCATTCCCTATTGGCATTTCTTTAATCAAAAAATATCTTAATTGATCAACTCCAAATTCTTTAACTAAGTCAAAAGGTTTTATAACGTTACCAAGTGATTTAGATATCTTTTGCCCCTCATTAGTCCACCAACCATGAGCTAGGATTCTTTTAGGTAAAGGCAATCCAGCTGCCATTAAAATAGCAGGCCAGTATACAGCATGGAATCTTAATATATCCTTTCCCACAACATGCAATACAGTATTATTATCATTTTCCCAATAATCTTGATAAGCTTTAGACTTTACATCAGGAAACCCTAACACTGTTAAATAATTTGCTAAAGCATCAACCCACACATAAATCACATGCTTATCGTCATTTGGTACTTTTATTCCCCACACAACATTTTTTCTTGATACAGAAAGATCTTTCAATCCTGATTTAACAAATGATATTATTTCGTTATATCGATACTTAGGAATAATAAAGTCAGGATGTTCCTCATAAAAAGTCAATAATTTTTCTTGAAAAGCTGATAATCGAAAAAAATAACTAGGCTCCTCTATCCACTCAACTTCAGCACCTGTAGGAGCTTTACCATCAATTAATTCTTTTTCTTGGTAGAATGCTTCATCTCTAACTGAATACCACCCAGCATAACTACCCAAATACATCATGCCATTATCACATAAACTAGTCCATAACGCTGTGACAGCTTTTTTATGCCTCATTTCTGTTGTACGAATAAAATCATCGTAGCTATAGTTCATAACATCAGCTAACTGTCTAAAAACAGCACTTGTACCATCAGTAAATTCTAACAATGACATATTACGCTCTTGAGCTGCTTTCTCTATTTTTTGTCCATGCTCATCTGTTCCAGTTACAAACTTTACATCATACCCATCAAGACGCATAAACCTTGCAATAATATCAGATATTAAAGTTGTATAAACATGTCCTATATGTGGAACATCATTAACATAATAAATCGGAGTAGTAATATATATGTTATTCATAAGTTAATATCATTGTTACTTCTATAATCAGTAATCTACCATACAATTTCAGTGATATTAATTCAATATTTACAGATGCCATAAAAATATTTGTTTATCTTAAAACTACACCCACAAAAATTTCATGATTACACTACATATACATAGGTTAACTAATTTATACTTCCATACAGATCATACAAATTCACCATGCAACAAATACATAATTTTTAAATAACCACATTATAATAACGACAATATACTGAATATCTATCACTTACTGTCAAAAAAATTTAGTAGTAAATTATTTAATAATTTTGTTATATTCTTTAACGATTAAATAACCTAATTTTGCAAACTATACAAAAACTCATCAAAAAAACATACATCAAGATTAACAAGTCTATTAACTAATATTAACAGATTACAACTTGAATATCTTTTACTTGTTAATTATTCAAATTAGTAATATTCACAATATAAGCTAGACTTTCTGATAATTAATATACAAGCTAATAAAAATTTTACTCAGAATTATTAATTTTGCAATTCAAATACTCACTATTCTTACATATAACTTTGCAAAATATAAAAAATAACTTATTATTAATATTCATATATTTCTAGCACACAATAATGGAAAGGATTTTAGTCAAAAAATTTGGAGGAACTTCTCTACAGGATATAAAATGTATTAACAAAGTTGCAGAAATCATAAAACAAGATATTAACAATAATTACAAAGTAGTTGTAGTAGTATCAGCTATGGGAAAATTTACTGATAATATTATTTCACAAATTAAACAAATTTCTGACATAAAATCCACATCTGAGCGTTCGGAATATGATTTAATTATCTCTTCAGGAGAACAAATATCATGTGGTCTATTATCACTAGCTTTGCAAAAAGTAGGTATTAATGCACAATCATGGTTAGGGTGGCAATTACCTATAGTAACAACTGAAGATCACACTAAAGCAAGAATCATAGACATTAACATAAACTCATTGCAGGATTCACTAGCTAATAATGACGTTGCCATCGTTGCTGGATTTCAAGGCATGCATAAAAACAATAGAGTAACAACATTAGGTAGAGGTGGTTCTGATACATCAGCTGTAGCAATTGCAGCAGCATTAGGAGTTGACCTATGCTACATCTATACAGATGTTGATGGAATATATACAGCAGATCCTAATGTAGTACCAAAAGCACATAAGTTAGATCACATCACATATGACGAAATGATAGAGATGTCTTCTCTCGGAGCTAAAGTGTTACAAGTACGCTCAGTAGAAATAGCAATGAAATATAATATAAAATTGTGCATACTATCTACTTTTAATCCTGGCAAAGGAACAATGTTATGCAAAAAAGGAGAATTTCATATGGAAAGTCAACTTATCACTGGTATCACATGTAATAACAAAACAGCAAGTATTACATTAAAACAAGTAAAAACACTATCTGGTATTACTACAGTATTTAATGCAATAGCAGAAAAAAATATCAACGTTGACATGATCATTCAAAACATGAATGATAATAACATCAATGATATTACTTTCACAATTTCAGAAGAAGATTTACCAACAACAAAAAAATTCCTAACAGAAATTCAATCTGAACTTATGTATCAAGATTTAATAATCAATTCTGAAGTCGCAAAAGTTTCCATTATTGGTGTAGGTATGATTTCCCACTCTGGAATAGCTTATAAAATGTTTAACACACTAACATCAAACAATATAAAGATATTAGCAGTCACTACTTCAGAAATAAAAATTAGCGTATTAATATATAGAAAAGATAGTCAACTTGCTACAGTAGCCTTACATTCTGCTTTTGAACTTGACAGTACAGAATCAAATTTACACACAATAAGTTGAAATTCTTGTTTTTTAATTCAAAAAAAGTTTTTCTACACAAAATCTAAGTAACCCAACTTAAAACCAATAAAATTTAGGCAATATATGCTTAAAAATTTTAAGATTTATTATAAATTGAGAACTTTCTTTAATATATAATTTCCTATATTAAATAACAAAGATTACTTCTTAAGTATATTTTTAAGTGACTACAATTTAATATTCAAGATTTTACGCAATAACTCTATCAAAACTTTTGAATATCTAACTTAGTAACAAATTAACTTTTTAGTATAAGAAAATTATATAACAGTAAATAATGTTAAAGACTTTGTCAAATGACAATAACTTATTAAAAAATTGAAAATTAATTTCGTTATAATAACAACGCTAAATTATAGATAGATTTATAAGTGCTATAGCTTTTAGTTATAATTAATAATTACAAGTTTATACTTATTAAAAAGTAGTATAAAGTTATTGCATTTTAACAGTCAAAATGATAAAGATAAATGATTAATAGTGTAGCATTTATGTTAAGACTTCTGACTTTTTTTTTATACATGTTTAGTTCTTTTAGTGCACTTGCTGCACCAGTAAAATGGCAAATGGGGTTTCAGACTCCAGCAACAGAAATAATGGAATCCATTATAAAGTCACATAATTTCGTTATGCTTGTTATGTCAGTGGTTGTGGTAGTTGTCTTCTCCATAATGTTATACGTACTTATAAAATTTAGAAAAAAACCAGAAGATAAAATTGTATTCAATACTAAACATTCTCATAATACAATCCTAGAAATACTATGGACATTAATTCCCTTAATAATAGTAGGGTTTCTAACCGTAAGTAACGTCAAGTTGATTAGACATGAACAACAAATTCCTCAAGTAGAAATGACACTCAAAGCAATTGGATACCAATGGTATTGGGGATATGTATACCCAGATTATAAGAATCTTGCTTTCGATAGCTATATGAAAGCAACAGATAGTTTAGAAAATCAGGATTTACGCTTACTTGAAGTAGATAATAGAGTAATAGTACCTATAAACACAAATATTCTACTACAAGTCACAAGTGCAGATGTAATACATAGTTGGGCAGTGCCAGCACTAGGTGTAAAAATTGATGCAGTTCCAGGCAGACTAAATGAAGCATGGTTTAATATAAAAACTCCAGGAATATACTATGGGCAGTGTTCAGAACTTTGCGGAAGATTACACGGATTTATGCCAATAGTAATAGTTGCTGTTGAGAAAGAACAATTTGATGAATGGATACAAAAAAAGACACTTGATTTATAGAGGCATGAATGAGTAGCGAACATACACCAAAAGGAATAAGACGTTGGTTATTTTCAACAAATCATAAAGATATAGGTACACTATATATAATTTTTTCTATTATCGGTGGTCTTGTAGGAGGAGCATTATCCCTCATATTAAGGTTACAACTTGCACATATCAATGTATTACATGATAATTATCAACTTTACAATGTTATAGTGACAGGACACGCATTAATTATGGTATTCTTCATGATAATGCCAGCCTTAACTGGAGGTTTTGGTAACTGGTTTATACCATTGCTTATAGGAGCACCAGATATGGCGTTTCCTCGTCTTAATAATGTAAGTTTTTGGTTATTAGCTGCTTCATTGGTTTTATTATGTACATCTGTATTAATAGGTGAAGGAGCAGGTACAGGATGGACATTATACCCTCCATTATCCTATATAGGATCTCACCCAAGTGCTTCCGTTGACATAGCAATATTTGCTTTACATGTTGCTGGAGCTTCATCAATCGTTGGATCAATAAATTTCATTGTGACAATATTTAATATGAGAGCTCATGGAATGACATTACTAAAAATGCCATTATTTGTTTGGACCATTTTATTAACATCCTTCATGTTAATAGTGACAATTCCAGTACTAGGAGGCGCTGTAACAATGCTATTAACAGACAGAAACTTTGGGACTAGCTTTTTTGATCCTTCTGGTGGGGGTGATCCTCTATTATTCCAGCACCTATTTTGGTTTTTTGGACATCCTGAAGTGTATGTAATAATATTTCCTGCCTTTGGAATAATAAGCCAAATCGTTTCTACTTTTTCCCATAAAGCAGTGTTTGGGTACTTAGGCATGGTATTAGCACTAGTTGGTATTGCAGTTGTAGGTGCAGTAGTATGGGCACATCATATGTTTACTGTAGGGTTAAATGCAGAAATCATGACATATTTCAGTGTTACTACCATGTTAATAGGTGTACTAACAGGAGTTAAGGTATTCAGTTGGATTGCAACTATGTGGGGAGGACAAATAGAATTTAAAACTCCAATGTTATTTTCAATTGGATTTATCTTTGTATTCGTAGTAGGTGGAGTTACAGGCATCGTAATCTCACATGGAGGTATTGATAAAGCATTACATGATACATATTACGTAGTTGGACATTTTCACTACGTCATGTCAATTGCTGCATTATTTGCTGCCTTTGGAGCTTTTTATTATTGGATAGGCAAAATATCTGGTAAACAATACAACGAACGCCTAGGGAAAATACATTTCTGGTTAACTTTTATTGCAACTAACATTACTTTCCTACCTCAGCACTTTTTAGGAATAGCAGGTATGCCAAGACGTATCCCAGACTATCCAGATGCTTTTATTCCATGGAATTATATATCATCAGCAGGAGCAGTCTTATCATTTATTTCAGCATTATTTTTTGTCTATATCGTTATTTCAACATTAAGAAGTGGTAAGAAATGCCCTAGTAACCCATGGGGAGGAGATACATTAGAATGGACAGTTCCATCACCTGCACCTTTTCATACCTTTGAAGAAATACCAAAGGTTGACTGAACATGAATTCTAAATGTGAAACTACTAAGCTACAGGTAGCAAATAGTATAACAGACTATTGGAATCTACTAAAACCAAAAATAATGTATTTGGTAGTTCTCACAGGAATTACAGGTATGGTAATTGCACCAGGGAGCATCCATCCTTTTATTGCAATTATTAGTACATTATGCATAGCACTAGGATCTGGTGCAGCAGGCGCAATAAACATGTGGTACGACAGTGATATAGATGCATTAATGACACGAACTAAAAATAGACCTATACCTGCTGGAAAAATTTCAAAATCCAGTGCAATTGAATTAGGGTTGGTGCTATCTGTCATATCTGTAACAGTAATGATGATTTCTGTTAACTACATATCAGGAATACTATTAGCAATCAGTATAGGACTTTATACACTGATATACACAATGTATCTAAAAAGAAGAACTCCACAAAACATAGTCATAGGAGGTATTGCAGGAGCAATTCCACCAATTATTGGATGGACCTCTGTAACTAGCTCTATTTCCATAGAAAGTTTGGTATTATTTCTGATCATATTTATGTGGACTCCACCACACTTTTGGGCATTATCTTTATTAAATTACCAAGAATATGAAAAAGCCAAAGTACCAATGTTACCTGTAACACATGGTATCTCTGTGACTAAAGTTCACATATTAGTATACAGTATTGTACTATTCATCATAACGCTATTACCTGGGTTATTTTTAAAGGATTACTTATTATACGAAACTTGTGCTATACCACTTGGCATAACATTTTTATTCCACGCTTTTAAAGTGTTTACTTCAAGCAATTACTATAAATATAAAGCAATGTTTACCTACTCTATTGCATACCTTTTTATTTTATTTATATGTATTATTCTTGCTAGCTTCTAAGATTTTTAGTTAACATCCAAAATCATTAACACTAAAAATCAGCAGTTACATCCAAATATACTACCCAATTCTACTGCTACAAAGCTTCATATACAAATCATCTGAAAATAATCAACAAGTTACATTACCATGCAGTTTTGTATAACAACATAAGTAAGCACGATACCAAAATATTATAACTTGTGTGATTGATTATAATTTTCAAATATTACCAACTATGCAAAACACAATACATTACACCTACATAAATTGCTCAACCTTAACGTATTATTAAACAATGACATCACTTTTAAGAACTACAATGCAATACTCCAAAATTTTATTTTTCAAAAGTACTGTTAGAAGAATACTACATCACAAAAACATAATAATAAAATATACTTTAATATCATTAAACTTTCTTACATTTCTTTAATTTCACCATTATAGGCTATTTATCAAGACAAATCACAATACATTTATCTCAAATCCTTGAACCATATTACTGACAAAATATAACACATGGTCACGCTAAGAGAACCATAATATCATCATCTCTAAATAAATCTTATTCTACAAAGTATCTCTAGAAAAAAACTACATTCAAAAATATAAGCATAAAACAAGAAACATGCTTTCATATCACTTTAAAGATTCATCATTTCATCATAAATTATAGAATATTTACAAATATAAATCACACACACTTATACTAACGCTCTTTTCTAATTTCATATTTGACAACACACAAT
>NZ_QOHL01000028.1:0-14661 GCF_004181775.1 Ehrlichia minasensis | reverse complement strand
TAAGAAAGTTATTAAATATTAAAAAAAGAAGTAAAATATTAATATTTAAAAATATAAAAAAATTTTAAAAATTTAAAAAAATTTTTTAAAAATAAAAAATCAAAAAAAAAATAAAAAATAAAAAAATAAAAAAAAATTATAAAAATAATTAAAAAAATATTAACAAAATCTTTAATCATAAAAAAAAAATTAATATAAAATATATAATAAAAAAAAAAAAAAAAAAATTCTAATTATATAAATAATTTTTTCAAATTTTAAAAAAAAAAAAAAAAAAAAAAGTATATAAAACTGTAAACTTTACAGAAAGATTTTAAAGAACTCAATTTTCATATAACACATAAAGCATTAAATGATAATATAGAATATTATTGCCTACTAACCATAAAAATTGCTTCAAAAATATTACTCACAGATTTTTGATATACTAAAATACCAGCTACAAATTACTGCAAATTATATAATTTACCAAACAATACTGACATTAGCATTTAAACAATTACTGAAAAAACCACTTACTTTAATGTAAATACTATATAAATTAATGCTTGATTTGATATCCGATAATTTATTTTACTCTATATTTATCAGGTTTATAATTCTCATCATGCTTAGCTAAAATTTCATGCGCGTTAAATTCACCATTCACCATCCTACCTTTTGCTACTACCCAACTACCTTCTGAAAACAAAGGAGGCAATATTCCTTGATATACTACTTTAATTTGATTTTCTAGATCTGTTATAAAGAAAGAAATCAAGTTATCATGTCTTTTCAGACTACCACTTATTACCATACCACCTATTCTAATATCATTTTTATTAACATTCACACTACTTGATAAAACTTCAGTTGGAGTAAAAAAAAATGATATATTATTTCTCAGCTTATTCAGTACAACAACAACAGACGAACCAAATATAACAAACGTCACAATAATAAAAAGTAACCTCTTATGTTTTCTTTTCATATTTCCGATCAATATTCTCTAGAATTTTTTTGCTTTTACTATAATCAAAAATTATAAAACAACTCAATCCAATCAATAAACCAATACTTATAGTATAAGCAAAAACCAAGAAAATCATAGCGTACAATCCTTGTAAAGTGCAGTTAAAGATTCTAATGCATCAAAGTCTGTCATATCAAGCTTTAGTGGTGTAATTGTAATATAACCATCATCTATTGCCTTAATACTATCATCAGAGCAACCCCTATTACCTTTATCAGGTGCAATTCTATGTACTGTATAAGATATACTACCACTAACATTTCGCTTCTTTTCTATTTTATTAGATGGCATATACTCCCCTTGACTTGTAAATTTAACACCTTTTGCTGGAATTAAAGGGAAGTTAACGTTCATTATAGTAGACTTATTCCAAAAAGGAACTTCCAATAACATATTTATGATCTTCTTTAAGAATTTTTGTGGATTTATCCAATTTATTTCTCCACGCCTACCATCGTATTCCTGA
Source organism: Ehrlichia minasensis (assembly GCF_004181775.1). Classification (NCBI taxonomy): domain Bacteria; kingdom Pseudomonadati; phylum Pseudomonadota; class Alphaproteobacteria; order Rickettsiales; family Anaplasmataceae; genus Ehrlichia; species Ehrlichia minasensis. Next base: position 13,183 of record NZ_QOHL01000028.1, on the reverse strand, counting down.
CTGATAGCAATTGATGGAATATTCATCATAGCACCTTCTGCTGCAGCACCTATTGTGCCAGAATACCCTATATCATTTCCAATATTAATACCGCTATTTATACCAGATAAAATCAAATCTGGTTTTTTACCAGTAATTTCTCTCAATCCAAGAAAAGCACTAGTAGATGGAGTACTGTTAACAATAAACTCAGTGTCACCCACTTGGTATACATCAGTTGCAGTTCTTACACCTATTGACCTTCCATAACCACTACAATTGCTTGTTGGAGCAGCTATCCATATTTCTGATGCAATACCAGCTTCTATTATTATTTCTTTCAGAACTTTAATACCAGTTGCATGAAACCCATCATCATTAGTCAATAATACCTTCATAATATATCTATTCCATCATAATTAAACACATCGTAACATAATATAGCTTTTAAATACATAACAACAACTACCATTATATATCTAGTACATACTAATATAATAATATAGTAGTATACAAAAAACATTAACAGTTTGATAACAAAATATTCACAAAAGCATCATTATCAACATTTAACTAAATTTTATCTTATATGCACTACTTCAATTAATCAATCAAACTTATTCTTATAAATCCATTACCTAAAACCCACCAAATTTTATTAATTCATAATACCTAATAATAACAACTCCTAAACTTTTATAACTTAACATTTACAGTTTCTAACATCATTTCATAAACGAATTGAAGATAAAATTGTTTCAACTGTCTGAATAGGATCATTACTCATAGTAATTGGACGACCAATTACTAAATAATCTGCACCAGCTATAATTGCATCTTTAGGATTTTTCACTCTCTTCTGATCACTACAATCATTTTCAAACCTTATACCAGGAACTACAAGTTTAAAATCTTTGCCACATTGATTACGTACTTCTTGTATCTCAAAAGCAGAACAAACTATGCCATATAATCCAACCTCTTGAGCTATTTTAGACAACAACATTACATGTTGAATAGATGATCTATCAATACCGACTTCTTTTAAATCAGAGTCATTAATACTTGTTAATACAGTTACACCTATTAATTTTATCATACTACCAAATATACTATCTATAGCACTTAGCATCATATCTTTACCACCACTAATATGAATAGTCAGCATAGCGATATTTAAAGATTTAATTACTGATATAGCCTTACCTACAGTATTAGGAATATCATGTAATTTTAAGTCAAGAAATATTGGAATACCACAATCAGAGACTGCTTGCACGCCAGATAACCCATGTGCAGCAAAAAATTCTAATCCTAATTTTACCATCGATATTTTACCATAAAGCATCTTTGTTAACCGCAATGCATGAGTAATATCACAAGTATCTAAAGCACAAATAATTGGATTACACCACATAAATTTCCTTAAAAAATATTTTTTAATATTACCTTCAATGTTAAACTAATATTTTACTAATTTAATCAATACTAACTATACTATTTCATACACAATATAAGAAATAAAAATCTAAACAACACTTAAAATAAATACAACACTTTATAAAGCCTATATATCAAAAATAATATAAAAACTCTACCAACACTTAAGATTTCCTAAAAACCTTACTACACAGTTATCTCAACATACATTCTTACTACTTAAACATACAAATCATCATGAGTGAAAATGTTCTGAACACTTTTTAAACAGCTTAAAAAAATTATTCGTAGTTAAACTACTAATGTCTTCAATATCCATATCCCATAACTTAGATAAATACTCAACAACAAATTTCGTTCTAGCTGGTTCATTCTTTTGTCCACGATAAGGCTCAGGAGATAAAAATGGAGAATCAGTTTCTACTAAAACCATATCTTTAGGTACAAACCCAGCTACTTCCTGAACAACTTTAGCATTCTTAAAAGTCACTATTCCTGAAAAAGATATATATAACCCTAATTCTATTGCCTTAATTGCTAACTCACGTGATGATGCAAAACAATGCATTAGACCCAAGAATGGACTTTCTTTCATCTCTGATGCTAAAATTTCCATCATCCTTTTATCTGCATTTCTTGAATGAATTATCACAGGTAACCTAGTTTCCCTAGATGCATTAATATGAGCTAAGAAATTTTTTTCTTGTTCTCCTACATCACTACACTTATAAAAATCTAAACCAGTTTCACCTAATCCAATCACCTTACTATGTTGAGCCAAAGTTACTAACTCACCAACTGAAACAGATTCTCCACCTGCACTATTAGTAGGATGCACACCAACTGAAAGATAAACTTGCTTATAACTTTCTGCAATGATTACTAAGCTTGGAAACTCAGACATGGTAGTACAGACAGTTTGCATCAACTTTACATCATTTTCCTCTGCACGTAGTACTATACCTTTTATTTCATCTGGATTAAAATAATTTAAGTGACAATGTGAATCTACTATCATACATGCTTACAATACACTACATAAATTTTAAAATATTTTAGATATCAAAAACCATCTAACAAACTCATCCCTATTAATAATACACAGGATCAATTTATAAGCCATAAAAATGCTATATTAAAGCTCTAATTATAAACAGAAAACCAAGTACCGACAACCACTTGTGTAGAATCATATACAGCAGAACTAAACTTCTTTAACAAAGAATCATCCAGATATCAATTGATACAGTAACTAAAATTCTAGCTAATGAGACTTAGAATCTCACAAAACACACATTAATCAATCACACAACTAAATAAGTTATCACTAATCTTGAAAGATTATAAGTCCAATATACAATAAAATATCCTAACTTAAATTTACAAGAATAATACTTACTACAGTTGTCTATTCTATTTTTTACTGATTCTCATATAGATTTAAACTAACTGTTATCAAAATTAATTATCAACAATGTATTAAAAAAACATCCTATAAAAAATCAACAATTGACCATAATTTCTTTAACGTAAAGCTGTGCTATAAAATACAGTGATCATCACGATATTTTATTTAGATTGCAAAAACTATACCTACCACATACTTCTAGTAATACACACATTCTCTATAGGAAGCTGTTTATTCTATTTTTAACTGATTCTTAAGTCATGGATTGAAGCCAACTGTTATTAAAATTAATTATCAACGATGCATTAAATAAAACATCCTATAAAAAACTAACAATTGACCATAATTTCTTTAACGTAAAGCTGTTCTATAAAATACAGTGATCATCACGATATTTTATTTAGATTGCAAGAACTATACCTACCACATACTTCTAGTAATACACACATCCTCTATAGGAAGCTGTTTATTCTATTTTTAACTGATTCTTAAGTCATGGATTGAAGCCAACTGTTATCAAAATTAATTATCAACAATGTATTAAATAAAACATCCTATAAAAAACTAACATACACTATCAATATTTATTTTTTTAACTTATCAATAACAATATTAACTGCCCGTTTTGGAATAATGTATATATTTTTTATAATACTGTTCCCTACTTTATTCTTAGCTATCTCTAAAGCCATAGATTTCAGATGATCATCATCAACATTATTAGCAACTGTCAATGTCTTAATAAACTTACCATTGACTTGAACAGCAATATTAACATTTCTTTCAATAAGTAATTCCAAATCTGCTTTAGGCCACATTTGATTCCACAACATACCTTTACCTCCTATATTTTCCCATAATTTTTCAGCTATATGTGGAATAAATGGCTCTATAACTCTAATTAAAATACATATTGCTTCGCTAATTACATAAGAGTTTACTGAAGTTCTTATCATTTCACTCACAATATTGCTTAACTCCCTAAACTTAGCCACAGCACAATTTAAACGACAAAACTCTAAATCATCTGTAATATCACTTACAATTTTATGCACACACCTTCTATATTCAATAGCATCTTCTGGTATATCTTCCACATTAAAATTTAAGTTCATTTGATCATAAGAAACTATCATCCGCCATAATTTACTAAGATACCTACTTGCACCTTCTATGCCATCATCGAACCATTCTATATCACGCTCAGGAGGAGTGTCAGACAGTATGAACAATCTTGCTGTATCTGCTCCATATTTATTGATAATATATTCAAGGTTTACTACATTTTTCTTGGATTTACTCATTTTTTCAGCCCTACCAACAGTCACATGCTGACCTTGTTCTATCATTTTTCTTGCTTCTTCAGGAAATAAGTAGTTACCTTGTGCATTTGAATAAGTAGCATGACAAACCATACCCTGGGTTATCAGACTAGAGAAAGGTTCTTTTACATTAAAATATCCACACTTAGTTAAGGCTCTACAGAAAAACCTAGAATATAACAAATGCAACACTGCATGTTCTATTCCACCAATATAATAATTTACAGGCAATAATATGTTACATATATCTTTATCTATTCCACCACTAGTTCCACAAAACGCAGCAAAATACCAAGAAGATTCAAAAAAAGTATCAAAAGTATCTGTTTCACGTTCGGCATCCATACCACAAGATGGACATTTTACATACTTCCAAGTAGGATGATTATCCAAAGGATTACCAGATTTTGTAAAATCAACATCTTGAGGTAAAGTAACTGGTAAGTCTTTCTTACTTACAGGCACTGTACCACATTTTTCACAATATATTATAGGTATAGGACAACCCCAATAACGTTGCCTAGATATTCCCCAATCATGTATTCTATAATAGGTCATCTTCTTTCCTATCCCTAATAATTGCAGCTTTGCAATCATAGCTTCTTTTGCTTCATCTACAGTCATACCATTTAAAAAATCAGAGTTTTTCATGGTACCTGAACCAACATAAGCTTCTTTTCCTAAATCCACATCAATCTCAGGAAAAACTACTTGTTTGACTTGTAGACAATACCTTTTTGCAAATTCAAAATCACGCTGATCATGAGCAGGACATCCAAAAACTGCTCCAGTTGCATAATCCATCAACACAAAATTTACAATATAAACCGGCAAATCCACATCCAGTAAAGGATGCTTCACAAGCAATCCAGAATTTATCCCAAATTTTTCTACTGTACTAGATGCATCAGTGATCAAATTATTTTTATCAAAATCATTTATTTGGTGAATAATCTCTGCATCATCCACATATTGTAAAATAGGATGATCAAAAGATACTGCAATAAATGATGCCCCAAACAGTGTATGAGGACACGTAGTGAAAACCTGCAATGTTTTATTAATATTCAAAATTTCAAAATCTACTACTACACCTTCAGATCTACCAATCCATCGTTCTTGCATAAGTTTTACTTTTTCTGGCCACTTATCCAGTATTTTTAAATCATTTAATAACTCTTCTGCAAAATCAGTAATTTTAAGAAACCATTGCGATAATTTCCTCTTTTCTACTATAGCACCAGAACGCCACCCTTTTCCATCTATCACTTGTTCATTAGCTAGTACAGTCTGATCTATAGGATCCCAATTAACCAACGATTCCTTTCGATAAGCTAAACCACACTTTAAAAAATCAAGAAAAAACGCCTGTTCATGTTTATAATAATCTGCATCACAAGTGGCTAACTCTTTAGTCCAATCATAAGACAATCCTATAGATTTCAATTGACATCTCATATTGTCAATATTGTTTGTAGTCCAAGTTTGCGGATTTATATTGTAAGATAACGCAGCATTTTCTGCTGGTAATCCAAAAGCATCCCACCCTATTGGATGAAAAACATTAATACCACAAGCACGTTTGTATCTAGCAATTACATCACCTATAGTATAATTCCTCAAATGGCCCATATGTATGTTACCAGAAGGATAAGGAAACATTTCTAAAACGTAACACTGAGCTTTTTTGGCATCAGTACAAAAATTCCACTTTCTTTGTATATCCTGTTCTACTTTTTTGAAATCGTAATGCATGGCATACCGTTGTAAAAATCTCTTAAAATTAGACTAGCTCTTGTACAGTATTCTACTAGATAATTCAAGCGGCACAAATACATTAACGTCAAAAAGACTATGAACAATTTCTTTACTTTAGTACCAAAATTATTAAAATATAGATTTTTTATATTTAGAAATTAATGAATGAATAAAAATTCACAAATTATATACTTCACTATCAATAAATTATAAAGTGATTTAATATAATATTTCTAATATTATAAATTGATTTATAAAGTTAAACAATTAAAAATACGAGAATAAGATGAAAGTATAAAGAAAGTTATCTCTTTTATATATAAGTTTTGTCAAAATATTAATCATATATTTATATAATTGAGTAATATAAATGAGAAATGTATAAAAAATACTTTATATTAATAAATTTTTAAACGATTTAATATGATATTTTTAATATATAAATTAATTTATAAAGATATTTCTATCTCCTATATTATGGTATAAAATTATGACAACAATAAGTAACCAAAATGATTATGGAATTAAGTATAAAATACTAAAGTTAATAAAAGACATAACATACAAAAATCACTGGAACCAAGTAACAACTGCAAAAATACTAGGAGTGGATCAACCAAAAATATCTCAGATTAGTAACGGTAAAACAGCAGGATTCTCATTAGAAAGGTTACTTATATTTCTGTTACGTCTAAAATGCGAGGTAAACATAACAATCACTATTAATAACTCAGAAACTGCATTGATTAATAAAGACAGCGTGACACAAAATTCTCTAGAGTCCATTAATCTCGTAATAGTACAAAAAGGAGATTAAATAAATAAACTCATATATGAATATTACACTGTTGCATAATTTTTCATATTATGATAGAATAAATCTTTTATTTATAATTGGTTTGTTAATGACACGTCTTACAGTTGAAGAATGTATGGGTCGTACTAACAATAAGTTTAAGCTAGTAATACTAGCAAGTCAAAGGTCTCATGACCTAAATTCTGGAGCATGTCCAGTAATAAAGCACAAAAATAGCAAAAATACTGTTATTGCATTAAAAGAGATAGCAGCAAAACAACTAGATGTAGCTTCTTTGTTCAATTTATCAGTACAAAGATGTAGAAAATATATGGAAAAATTCATTAACTCAGATGAACAATATGTTGCTAATAAAGCAAAAATCGACATATTTCAACAAAATGCAATAGCAAGTAACTTTAATGAATTAGGAAATAACTCAAATAATCAGAATACTAATCTTTTAGGCAGAGATAACTTTTTTTCTACTCCAGAAAATAGAAACACTAGTAATACAGACTCTTAGTAATATTAGTAAAGCCATTCATTATGTATGTTGTCACTCTTGGTTTTCCAAACTTTTAGTCTTACATATTAAGTAATAAGTAGGTCATATGCTTAAAAAATTAAAAAGAGAAGTGCCAAATAGTTCATCATGTGATGATATAACGTTGTGGGATTCTATTGCTTTAATTGTTAGTCCATTTTACAACAATAAGGTTCCATATAAAAAACACATAGACAATAATTACTATTGTACTTCATCAAACAATAGACATACTAATTATTTTATACCAGGACAAACTAACTATAACAGCACATATAATACCGGTATTTCATCAATACAAACTTGTTCTAATAGTACATACGATATCAGTAGTGGCCTAAATCTTAATAACAATACTAAAAAGAAAATTGACAATGGAAAGTATTGCATAGATGCTACACTTGATCTACATGGCTATACACTAGACTCTGCTCATGATAAATTACTAGATTTTATTATTAAAAATTATAATTTAGCAAATAAGTGTCTATTAATTATCACAGGATGGGGAAGTACCAATAAAAATAATAGTAACAGCATAAAAAGCAATTTTAGCAAGTGGCTACAAAATGAACAAATAGCAAAAGTAATACTCTACTATACAGGAGCCATTAACGCACATGGCGGAAAAGGAGCATTCTATGTACTATTAAAAAGTAAACACAAACAGCACAATTTATAAACCCCTTAGTAATATAAGTCAGAACTATACTATTATAGTAATTGTACAACTTAGCTCTCAAAAAATTCTGTAAATTTACTTTATATTGATTCATTCCTGCAGAAAAATGCACAAATATTTTACCTAATTTTCTAATATCATTTTGAGAAGATATGTCACATTCCTTAGTATTAGTTGTAACTTGAGGTATTCTGTCCGCTATCATAATACCAATAGTTTTCCTTAGAAATTCATGTATAATTCAATTATCAGATACTCTTAAATCAGCATTATCATCTATCACTTATCAAGCATAGAAGAAGGAATTTTAAAAAAACACATACAAGTTAGGAATGAGTCAGGCTTATATAAAGTTTAAATTTTTACAAATATAGACATTATATTAAAACAATATATACTAATATGTATTTTAATATAATATTTTTCTAGTAAAAATGAAAATAGACTTTAATACCATATTTCCTTCTTCAACTAAAGAGTACATTCCAGGTACAATTTATACCAATATCAAAGTAGGAATGCGTAAGATCCATTTTAATAACAATACTGAGTCAATACTAGTATATGATACTGGCGGTCCACATACAGATCAAAACGTTGAAGTCAACATTAATTATGGCATTACAAAGCTAAGGATGAACTGGATTACAGATAGACATGATGTAGAATATTATGAGAGGCAACCAGTTTTAAACTCAGAGCATATATTCACATCACAAAACAACAAAGTTCTAAGAGCAAACAGTACTAAACCAGTAACTCAGGTTTTTTACGCAAGAAATAATATTATTACTCCAGAAATGGAATATATAGCAATAAGAGAAAATGCATTAAGACAGAAAATTCTTTCTTACAAGCCAACTGTTATGAGCCCAGAAATTACTCCAGAATTTGTACGACAAGAAGTAGCATCTGGTAGAGCAATCATTCCAGCAAATATCAATCATCCTGAGTCAGAACCGATGATTATAGGTAAAAATTTCTTAGTAAAAATAAATGCTAACATTGGTAATTCAGTAGTCAGTTCAAATATTGAAGAAGAAGTTCAAAAAATGATATATGCAATTACATATGGTGCTGACACAGTGATGGATCTATCTACAGGAAATAACATACATGACATTCGGGAATGGATTATTAGAAATAGTCCAGTACCAATAGGCACTGTACCTATATATCAAGCTTTAAACAAGGTAAATGGCGTAGTAGGAGATTTAAATTTTAATATTTTTAAAGAAACATTAATAGAGCAAGCAGAACAAGGTGTAGATTATTTTACAATACATGCAGGGGTACTAAAAAACTACATTAGCTATACAGATAATAGACTTACTGGTATTGTATCAAGGGGTGGAGCTATTATGGCACATTGGTGTACCATACACAATAAGGAAAACTTCCTTTACACAAATTTCGAAGAAATATGTGACATTATGAAACGCTATGACATTGCTTTCTCATTAGGAGATGGTTTAAGACCAGGATCAATAGCAGATGCAAACGATACAGCACAATTTTTAGAACTCAAGACATTAGGTGAACTGACAGATATTGCATGGCAACACGATTGTCAAGTTATGATAGAGGGCCCAGGACATGTACCTATGCATTTAATAAAAGAAAACATGGAAAAACAAATTCACTTTTGCAAAAAAGCACCATTTTATACATTAGGCCCACTAACCACAGATATTGCACCAGGTTATGACCACATAACAAGTGCAATAGGTGCAGCAATGATAGGATGGTATGGTACTTCTATGCTATGTTATGTTACACCAAAAGAACACTTAGGGTTACCTAATATTCAAGATGTAAAAGATGGAGTTATTGCATACAAGATAGCAGCACATGCAGCAGACCTAGCAAAAGGCAACCCATCTGCTTATATACGTGATTATGCACTAAGCTACGCAAGATTTAATTTTAAATGGCACGACCAATTTAACTTATCTCTTGATCCAGAAACGGCAAGATCTTTACATGATGAATCTCTACCATCTGAGAACGCAAAATCTGCTCATTTTTGTTCAATGTGTGGGCCAAAATTTTGCTCAATGAAACTAACTCATAATTTAAAAGAACACGCTACTGAATAAGTATACAACTAGCTTTAAACCACACAACCAGTTTAACTAACTTATTAACTAAAAATATTTTAGAAGAATTTCTTCTACTGAAAATTATAAAAAATGCAAATTTTTCCCACCTCTATTTAATAGTACTAATAAAGTTTCTTAACCAATGACAACACATCATATATTTTTCATTTAACAGGATTACATAAAGCTTAATTTTAAATAACATAATAAACTTTACCAAGCTATCGCTCATAAATTTTCAGATACTTGAAATAAAAACCTACAATACAAGAATGTAAAGTCTGATTGTTTTTATTAATTTCTCAATAAAGTTTTGTTCAACATAATCACCACATTATCTAACACATTCTAACAAAATCAATTAACTGAACAAACATACACACAACCTTAAACTACATTATTAATTTAACTAATTTATTGACCAAAACACTAAAAAATACTTTAGAAGAGAAAATACAAATTTTCCGCACTTTTATTCAATGAAAAAACAAAGGATCATGCTTAACAATAACAATATATTACTAATAAGCTCAAGAAATATTAATGATTTTCAATATAATCCAAAAACCTACAAAGTCATTAAGATAAAGTCCTACAATATAAGAACAGGAAACCTGATTACTGTTTATTATACAAAACTTTTACAAATTAATAAATCAATGAGATTACACACAAGAGCTAGCATATACAAATTTTATTTATCAACTAATCATAAAACTATAAAATTTATACTATAAGTCTTTACCACATAAAAATATATAATCTAACTGACTTTTATCATATCAAAAATTTTACTTAACGAATACAATACATCAATTAAAATTAACACTAGATAATACTTTATCTAATAACTCATTTGATATTCAAATGTAAGCTTATATAACACATGATTAACTATACCATTGCTTAAATCATTCAATGCCACATTATATAACTTCTATATTAAATAGTTAAATATTTCACGTAAAAAACAGTTTATAACACAATACATTATAAAAAAAACACTATCAGTAATCTATATTATCATATTAATATGTTTTACTATCTTAATATATATAACACTTAACATAGCATTATAAAACAATTCACAGCAATAACTTTAACTTGCTTATGCTTCAATTATAATACTCTTCATAACCCACATCATATTTATTATTCACATTAAGCATGATTTTTTTAATTTGAAATAATATATCTTTTTTACTTAATCCAGTTCTAATAGTAAAATTTGCAAATTTTTTCCTATCACTTTCAGACAACTGCTTACATCTAATTGATTCAAATTCCCTTACAGACAGGCCACGACTTAGCACTCTTTGCATTTGTAATAATTTATTTGTTGTTACGTGAATAATAAAATTACAACAATTATAAAAATTACATTCTATTAATAGAGGAACATCAAGTACTACATATCTTACTGAGTTCCTATTATGAAGCATGATAAAATCTTTTTTCTTTTTTAAAACAATAGCATGGATTATTGACTGAAACTCAACCCATAAGTGATTATCAGTCAAAAAATGCTGTCTTAAATTAGCCCTATTAATAACCCCATTATCGACAGAATCTGGAAAATATTCACCAACAAGTCTTATAACATCGTTATCATATTTATACAACTCATGTACAACCTTATCAGCATCAAATACCTTTGCTTTAAAAAATGTGCTAAAATAGCTAGCAACTAAACTTTTACCAGATCCTATTCCACCAGTTAATCCAAAAATCACCATAACTATAAAATTACTTTTACTAAATATAGAAAATCATTATCTTTTAACCATCCATAAATTAAGAACAAACATTTTTCTATAAATAACTAATCAGATTATACTCATACTTATAAATTAACAATACACAACATGTAAAAAGCTTAATAATTCACAATATATAAAAACACATTTATATTATATTTTATTATAAAAATCATATACTTAATATCTAACACATAGATAAACCAAAGCTAGATATAAATGATATTAAAAGCAATACAAGCATTAAAGAATGAACATTTAATAGCCTTTCCCACAGAAACTGTATATGCACTAGCCGCAGATGCGTATAGTATTGAAGCAGTACAAAAAATATACCAAATAAAAGGCAGATCTTACAATAAACCTTTATCATTACTAGTTGGTAATATTAATAAAATCAAGCAATTTTCTAACCTTACAGACCACGCTATTAAAATAATACAAAAACTTTCTCCTGGGCCTATAACTTTTGTATTACCAATTCATAACTATCACAAATTACCTAGACAATTTTTCAATGACACCATTGGTATAAGGATTCCTAACCACCCCATAGCTTTAGAGATTGTAAATAAAATTAAGAACCCAGTTGTAGGAACAAGTATTAATATTTCTGGACAACCCAGTGTAACTGCTGCACATCAAATTCACGAAACAATAAAAAAACACATTTCAGTAACAATAGAAGACGATAATCTAGTAAACGGTATCGAATCAACAGTTATTGATCTAACATCATATAAAATACTAAGAGCAGGAGCAATAGCGGAAAAGACACTACTTACCATTATACAAAATATTATAAATTAGCTGATATTTATGATATAAAAAGTATACTTTACACACAAAAGTATACTGCAATATAAGTTAGCTAATATATATAACTATTACATCATTAACATATAATTTATCACTTATACTACTAATAACTATAAACAACTTTACACATACTCTATAAGCTAATATTCAGTAAGATAAAAAGTATGTTTTATACACAGACATATTGTGAAACTTAATCACCAATATAATTATCACACTACCAAAAAACTACACCATACCATTGCCATTACATAACAATAACTATAAATAATTTCACACTAGCCACACAACTTAACATTTGTGAGATAAAAGATGTTTTATATATAACTCGAAAGTTCAATTAACAAATAATACTATTATTACAACGTTAACAAACAGCATGTCATATTCTTCATTACATAACAACAACTACAAACAATTTCACACTGATTACACAACCTCACATTTGTGGTATAAAAGCATGTTTTATATATAATTCAAAAGTTCAATTAGCGACTAATACTATTATTACAACGTTAACAAACAGCATATCATACTCTTAACATTACATAACAATAACTACAAACAATTTCA
>NZ_QOHL01000027.1:0-15695 GCF_004181775.1 Ehrlichia minasensis | reverse complement strand
ACTGAAGTTTTGACATTTTCTAACTCTTAAAACATAAAGCTCACAAAACTCTGACGAAGTCTCACAATTAAATGCATCAATTATTAGCATTAGACAATATTTGCATAACATCATTAAATTTTAAGTTTTACTTAATCATTTGTACTTACTCACACAGTAAAATTCTTACAGACTACTCTTATAAATAAACTACCTGACATTACTCTTTTTCATACACCTAAATATATACTGCACAGTTATACATATGAAATACTGAAGTTTTGACATTTTCTAACTCTCACAATATAAACTTACAAAACTTCTACAATATATTTACCAAATGTATTAATTACTCTAAATTAGTAACACAACATCAGATACAATAATCAATATAGAAGTTATTGTTGCAATATCTCATAATAGAGTTAAAGATGCACTTATACAAATGTTTAAACTTTTTCTTAAAAAATTCTAGATTAATTACTTAGTATTACTACGCACTACACCACTAGAAGTATTAGCACATCCTACTAATGATGACACTTCTCTCAAACATGGTGATGGCAATACATCTGAATCACTATTCACAGCATTTAATAGATCTTCTACACTTTCACTTAAATGTGATAAATTACACGTATACACTGAGTGTGACACAGTACCTTTACCATCTGAAGATACTTTTGCACGTCGCAGTGGTGCTGATGCATTTTTCATATCATATTCTAAATCTTCTAGATGCTGTTTATAATTTTCTAATCTTGGATTACCTAATAAAACTGACTCTTTCTCTCTTTTATGCCTTGGAATGCATGGACAACACAAACTATCCTTTTGTTCTTTTTCTAACAAAAAATCTGGATATAAACCTGAAAGATTTTCCAAGCACTCTTGTTCATTAAAAAACTTATCATAAGGTCCACCATGCACTCTAGATAATACTAACGTACCATAACACGTAACCACTGACATCTGCAAATTACTTGCTCTACTTGACGGCACATTACAACATCCACTAGAAGCATTACCAAATACTGATTCAAGAAACTCATCTTTTTTCTCATCTTCAACAAAAACGTACATGCTTACTTTTACATGTCCATTTTTTGCTCTATTAAGAGCATTACCAACCAACTCAACTAAAGTTTCATTTCTTATTATAACGCTAGTTGATACTCTACAATTTAGTAAAAATAAACACCCACTTCCAGTATTATGTGTAATAGGTAATGATCCATTTTTAGATTTACTGATAAGTACTTGCATTCTGTTATTAGGACCAGTATTACCCATTTGAACAGCTGAATCTAATACTACAGTTTGAAATGATGATAGTGCTTTACATAAATCATTATTATATTCTCTCATTACTTCTAAATACTGTGTACCCCACATACTACAAGCTAAATCCGAGATATATTTTTTATTAGGTAATCCTTTGCCACTTATTAATTTTTTACTATATAATTCTTCGCTACTTACTAAACGTAGCTCTTTTTCTTTTCTACACATCGGAAGACAACCATTTTCACTTTGTTGCACTTCCATTAAAAGATCTTCCTCTAATCCTAAAGCAGGTGTACTACACTCAGGTTTAGGCAACCTACATTTTTCATATTTGTATCCAAATTCATTTTCACGAGGTCCATCATATCTAGGTATCTCAAATTCTCTAGTGTCACTGTCAAATGGCAATATAAAATTTGCTTTTAAACCTGCAATATTTACCAAATCTTTTGCTTCTTCATGCGCTGTTTTATAACATCCTTGCCTTGATAATATGACGTCACCATAATTACAAAGCATATTACCAAGTTTACCATTCAAAGGACAAAACTCTCCATTCGATACTACAACATTATGCAGGTGCGACATTTGATTTTCATCAACTAACATGTATGCGCTAAATTCCACCATGCGCTTCCATACACTACTCAACCTAGTTAAACCTATTAAAGCATTCAACTCTGGATCCGTAATGATAACATTACTTGGTAATCTACACTTTACACAAACTAAAGATTTGGTGCCATTTTTAAACAAAAAACTTGGTACACAAAATGGGTTAGAATATCTAGAAGGACGTACTACTACCGTATCCCCAATACCCAATTCACTCATTTGAATAATTTCTTTTACCTGTAGTCCTGGAACACCTGCCAACTTAGAACATAAAATATCATTTCTTTCTTTCTTTGATTTTAAACCTGAATTATTTAACATATCTAACAATTATAAATATACACACACTTCATATTGACAATTACATGTCCTACAACTATAAAGTTATGATATATAAGAATTGCTAAAGTATTAAGTTATATGATAAAACACGTCTATCATTTTATTAATTTAAAATATAGGGATATGAAAAAAATCAAGACTGTACTAACTTTTAAAACAATTAAGTAGCTCTTATAATAATATCAATCTTTAACTATATAGTTATTATTTATATACTTCTTAACATACTAACTGACAAGTCAACTTGACACAATGAATAATACCAGATTTATCATAGAAGTATTAGATTATAACTTACAAATTTATTTAAAAAACATATAATTATTACACATATGTTTAGGATTGTTCTATAGATAATACTTTTTATAATAATCAATACAGCTTATCATATTATATGTAATAACCAACTAACACACTCCACAATGATTATATACTATGATGTAATAATAACTAATCTACTCACATATATTAAAAAAATCATGCTCAATACTAAACTTACACCTACCACATACTGTAATATTAATTAATTAATAGAATAACTAACTTCTTTATAAAAATTAAATATATGACATAGTTATCATCTAATCAGTTTATTTTATATATCAATGCATAATTTTCCTTAACTACATTTTTCTAACTTACAACTAAGATAGATAATCTATTGTCTATGAAAATATATAATTAACAACAACAGTTTAATATAATAAACTTTTAAATTATATACCTAGTAATGACTATACTATTATTAATTAGCTTATTTCTATTTTAATATCTGATTTTTCTTAACACATTTTTTTTTATTAACAATTAGTAAGACAATCTCTTTTCTATTGAAAACAGATAAACTTACAAAGTGTAAATCACACATCAACAACTATTGTTTCATATAAATAAACTTGAATTATATTCAACAATTACCATATAATTCATTGATTAGTTTCTTTCCTACATCAATACCTGATTTTTCTGCATTACACTCTTCAAAATAACAATCTGAAAACGCTATTTTTTTTTCATTTGAAAGCATACAAGACATATAAATTGTGTCGCTATTAACATACTGAGCAAGTGCTGCTAATGGTGTATCACAAGAACCATTTATTGTCTTCAAAAAACTCCTCTCAGCCATTACACAAACATAAGACTTATGACAATTCAAAACTTTTATTTTATTGATTATATTATAATCATCAACTCTACATTGTACACAAATTGCACCTTGCCCTACTGCACTTAACATTACTTTACTATCCAAAATTTCTTTTATGACATTGCATTTATTTATTCTGATTAATCCAGCTTCTGCTAACACTATCCCATCAAATTCACCAATATTAGACTTTAGTATTCTAGTATCTATATTACCCCTAATAGGTATTACTTGAAGATCTGGCCGAAGATAATTTAATTGTACTTTTCTTCTTATAGAAGATGTACCTACAGTTGCATTAAGAGGCAGTGATTTTATATCTTGATATTTAGAAGATACAAAAACATCATATGGACTACTACGTTTCAATATACAAGGAATAACTAATCCATCACAATAAAAAGCTGGTATATCCTTTACTGAATGCACAGCTAAATCTACTTCACCTATTAATAATGCTTCTTCTATTTCTTTTATGAATAATCCTTTTCCACCTATAGTATTTATTGGAACTTTATTATTTATATCCCCAGAAGTCTTAATTTCTACCACTTGAATGTCCATCTCAGGGAAATAGCTACTTAATAAATTTGTAACTTCTAGCGTCTGTGCTAGAGCTAAAACACTTCCTCTTGTCCCAACTCTTATCTTCATTACGGATTAGTAAAATATTTATCAAAGTCAATAATAACAAAACTATAGACTACATGCTACATCATTTACATATTAACAAAAGCACAACATTAAATTATATGTAAAATTAAAAATTTTAAAGTTCACCTATACCAAACTATTATCATTGCTACATGATTTATAACATACTTTGCAAGCTTATATTTCTTTTAATAGTAAGGGAATTGTCTTACTAACTGTTAAATTTAAAAAATGTGTTAAGAAAGATCATGCATTAACATGTGAAGAAAATAATTGATAAGTTAGATGTTAATCATTGAAAGTATAGTAAAAGTTTAATATTATCTAAATAATAAACACATACTATTAAACTCCATACTTTATCAATCACCATAGCTTATAGCCAACAATATACTAAAGCTGAATCTAATATTCATGGTATAGCACCTATTACAATACAGTTGTCTTATATAAAAATTTCTCAAAAAAGCTTACTAAGCATCTGATGTTAAATATTATTTTCTAATAAAACATCCCCAGCTAAATACAATGACCCACAAATTAAAATTGTAGATTTTTTATTATGATCTCCTACTTCCAATATTTTAGAAATTGCATCAGATAAAGTTCTAGACGCAACTGCCTTTATCCCTAATGACAATGCAGTTTGTAACAACTCTTCTGCAGTCTGTGCCCTTGGTTCAGATTTTACACATGCACTAGCCAAAAACTTCACATAAGGTTTTAAATAATTTAAGAACTCAACACTATTCTTCTCTCTAGTCATTCCAAAAATAATATATAAATCACCTAATTCATTATTCTGTATCCAACGTGATAACACTTCAGCTCCAGCGGGATTATGAGCCCCATCTAAAAATAACTCCCAAGCTTGAGGAATCATTTTAGACAAGAAACCAGTTGTGATCTTTTCCAATCTAGCTGGCCAATAAGCTTGTGTTAAACCTTGAACAATATTTTCATAATCTATATTATATCCAAATTTACCAGAAAGTATACTACAAGCAGCTATTGCATTTCCTGCATTTATTATCTGATGCTCACCTCGCAATGAAGGTAACGGGAAAAGTAATTCTTCTATATTATTTTTAAAAAGCATCTTATCACCTTTCCTATCACAAGACCAATCAATACCTCCCCGATATAACGGAACATTGTTTTTAATTGCATAATATTCCAAAACATTCATTATTGACTCTTTATCTTGTGGAGCAATAACACAAGTAACATTCTCCTTCATTATTCCAGCTTTTTCACCAGCTATTAATTCAACTGTATCACCTAATACTTCTGTATGTTCTAACGATATTGAAGTAATAATATTCAATATTGGAGACACTACATTTGTTGCATCAAGACGTCCACCAACACCTGTTTCTAATAAGACAATATCTGCCTTAATTTCTGAAAATGCAAGTAATATTGCTGCAGTTGTACCCTCAAAAAAAGTAACAGGTATATCTGCACTTGCTTCTCTACAAATTTCTAAAACTTCATATAAATATTTATCAGATATCCTGTTTCCAGCAAGTACAACTCTTTCATTAAATTCTATTAAGTGTGGTGAAGTGTAAATATGAGTTTTTAAACCTGCAGAATTCAAAATGTAACGCATAAAAGATATTGTTGACCCTTTGCCATTAGTTCCAGCAACATGCACTACTGGAGGTAATTTCTTTTCAGGATTACCTAAATTATTTAATAAACTATACATTCTACTAGGTATCATATCAGAAACTAGATCAGCCGGTGCTAACCCTAAAGGTTTTGGCCAATGCGGCATGTATACCATACTTTCTCTCCTTATTTTAAAAGCAACTCACACAAATAATTTTCACAAGATATATGTCAATACTATTAATATCGTTATTAATAAAATATCCATATTTATTGAACATTACAATTGACTTTTAGAAAAATTTTGCAAATCTCTATACTATAAACTGTATAACTAAATAATACAGTTTTTCATAGTTGTTTTTATCATAAATTACAATCTATCAAATCATGAAAACCTTACTAACTACAAACACTTAACTAAAAAACAACGTATTACATAATTAAAGCCATTTCAAAAAATTTAATTGTTTTATTAAATATAATATGGTAACTTGTACCCACTCTTATCTCATTTACTCAAACATGAAAGACATTTTAAAACTATCCATTGCAGAAATGCATGATAAATTAAAAAAAAGAGAATTCTCTGCTGTAGAACTCACCAAACTCCATATTGAAGCTGTTGATAACGAAAAGCTAAATGCTTTTGTTACCAAAACACCAGAAATTGCTTTAAGTGCAGCAGAAAAGGCAGACCACATTTTTACACATCAAAAAGACAATATAACACCATTAACTGGAATTCCAGTAGGCATAAAAGACTTATTTTGTACAAAAAATGTTAGAACAACAGCTTGCTCCAATATACTAAAAAACTTTATTCCTCAATATGATGCAACTGTCACTAAATTACTACTCAATAATGGAGCTGTAATGTTAGGAAAGTTAAACATGGATGAGTTTGCTATGGGATCATCAAATTCTAACAGCTGCTTTGGAAACGTAAAGAATCCATGGATAAGAGCAGACGGTGCAGAAGTTGTTCCTGGAGGATCATCAGGAGGTTCAAGTGCTGCTGTAGCAGGTTTTTTATGTGCTGGAGCTTTAGGAAGTGATACAGGAGGATCAGTACGTCAACCTGCAGCATTTTGCGGTATAGTTGGTTTAAAACCAACATATGGAAGATGCTCAAGATCAGGTATGATAGCATTTGCCAGTTCTCTTGATCAAGCAGGTGTATTAACACGTACAGTAGAAGATGCTGCACTGATGCTACAGTCAATTTGTGGATACGATACTCAAGATCCAACTTCTGCTAACATAAATGTCCCTAAATTCTCTGAGAATATCACACACAAAATTAAAGGTACACGTATTGGCATCCCAAAAGAATACGAATTATCAGGTAAGCATCAAGAATACACTGAAATCTCAGAAATGTGGTCCAAAGGTATTCAATACTTAAAAGATGAAGGCGCTGAAATTATAGAAATTAGCTTACCACACACAAGTTATGCACTACCTGTATATTACATTATATGTTCTGCTGAAGCATCTTCCAACCTTGCAAGATATGATGGCATAAGATATGGAACACGTGTATCATCTGATGATATTAACGAAATGTATCAATTAACACGTGGACATAATTTTGGAACAGAAGTAAAGAGAAGAATACTAATAGGAGCATATGCTTTATCATCAGGATATTATGACGCATATTATAATAAGGCACAGTGTATAAGAAGGCTAGTCACAAATGATTTTATTAAAGCATTTAAAAAAATTGACTATATATTAACACCCACTGCACCTAAAGAAGCCTTCTCAATAAATGAACAACTTGACACATTAACAATGTATTTAAATGATGTATTCACTGTTCCAGCAAGTTTAGCAGGACTACCTGCAATTTCTGTTCCAATAGGACTATCAAAAAACAATTTACCACTCTCCTTACAAATAATCGGAAACTACTACGATGAAGGAGGCATCTTAAATTTAGCTAGTATCATAGAAAAACATACAGGAAGAATTTTAAAATAAAAGGGTAATCAATTATGGCTGGTCACTCACAATTTGCAAATATAAAACATAGAAAAGGAGCTCAAGATGCAAAAAGAGCTCAGAGATTTACAAAACTCATAAGGGAAATTATTGTATCCGCAAAACAAGGGCTACCAGATCCAGAATTCAATTCTAGGTTAAGATCAGCAATTATTGCAGCAAAAAAAGAGAATCTTCCCAAAGATAGGATTGATGCAGCAATTAAAAGTGCAACTGGAAATACACAAAGCGACAATTATGAAGAAGTAGTATATGAAGGTTATGGTCCAGGCAACATAGCTCTTATGATTCAAACTTTAACTAATAACCGTAACAGAACAGCAGCTGAATTAAGACATGCTTTATCAAAATACAATGGGAAACTTGGAGAATCTGGAAGTGTAAATTTCCTTTTCAATCATGTTGGAGTAATAGCATACAAAGCTGCATGTATTGATAGTTTTGATTCATTGTTTAATACTGCAATAGAATTACAAGCTTTAGATGTTGAAGAAGTGACACAAGATGAAAGTCAAGAAAAAATGTATTATGTTACTTGCAATATTCAAGATTTTGGTAATGTAAGAGACCAATTATTCAATAAATTTTCTGATGCCGAATTCTCTAGGCTATTTTGGAAACCAAGTGACATTTTAAAAATAGAAGATGAAGAAATACAAAGGAAAATTTCAAGTTTAATGGATTTATTAGAAAACAATGATGATGTACAATATATAGATAGCAATTTTACCTTTTGTTAAAATTACAATACATATAAAATTGTTACTAATTCAATTTGTGCTATTATTAAAAAATGTAAGCATATTGAATAATACATTTTCTTTTTTACTAAGTTTGATTTTTTTCCTTAATAGCAATTTCACAAGGTTGATACTTTATTAATAATTTATATCTTGCTTTCACAATATAGGTTCTGTATCCTATAATTAGTTATTTGATTATGGCATTTATGTTAAAATTGTTATTATGCTTATTTTTGTTGTACATTCTAATAAATCGAGTAAAATCTAATAGTTAACTTTTTCTTACAATATTATGATAACAAAATCCTATGCTGACGAAGAATTGGTAAGTTTAGGTAAGGCTCTACAGCTCATTCGGGGTTATCTTTGACATCGATAATTTAAACAATCTACTAGCTGATCTTAATGCACAGTGTTCTAGTACATCCTTATGGGCTGATAATGCATTAGCACAAAATGTACTATCCAAACGTGCTAGAATATCTAAAATTCTAACTTCATTTACAGAACTAGAAGAAGAATACAATTATTATATTGAATTACTAGATATTGTAAAAAATGACACAGATGAGCTACTTAATGAACTAGAAATAGGCTTAACAAAGCTAAAAGAAAGAATTCAAAAAAAAGAAATTGAATGTTTATTCTCAAATGAAGCAGATCACAATGATTGCTTTATAGAAATTCAATCTGGAGCTGGTGGCACAGAAAGCAATGACTGGTCCAATATGCTTCTCAGAATGTACGTAAGATGGGCAGAAATATACCACAACTTCAAAACAGAAATTGTCTACAAGTTAGATGGTGAAGAAGTAGGAATAAAATCTGCAACAATAAAAGTAACAGGTGATAATGCATATGGTTGGTCAAAAACTGAAAATGGAATCCACAGGTTAGTACGGATTTCCCCCTTTAATTCAAATGCTAAACGTCATACTACTTTCTCAAGTATATTAGTTTCTCCAATAACAAATGAAAACATCAATATTGAAGTTTTAGATAAAGATTTACGAATAGATACATACAGAGCATCCGGTGCAGGCGGTCAACATGTCAATAAAACAGAAAGTGCTGTACGCATTACACATATACCATCCGGAATTGTAGTACAATGTCAAAATAATAGATCACAACATCAAAATTTAGCTGAAGCACATAATTTACTAAAAAGCAGACTTTATCAATTAAAATTACAAGAAAAAGAAAAAAAAATGACAGAAGAACATAATAAAAGATGCAATATAGGTTGGGGAAACCAAATTAGATCTTATGTTATGCATCCATACCAAATGGTAAAGGATGTACGTACAGGATATGAAATTGGCAACGTAAATTCTGTATTAGATGGCAATTTAGATCCATTTATTATATCAGCATTAACAACAAAAATACTATAAACTTAAACTTTACGTAATTTAACAGCTAGCTAGTAACATGATACTTCATAATAGAATAATTAACGCAAGTGCTGTAACTTTCCAGATATAACTCTATATTATAATAATATATAAATTATTAAATATAACCAAACTTGTTACTTAATAAATATTTATAAAACTGATAATATAAATCTATATTAAACGATAAACTACACCTATCCATTATATCAGCATTAACAATAAAAACATTATAAACTTAAATTTTATACAATTTTATAATTGTTATAACTTCCCAAATACAACATCACTACAAATAGAGTAAACATAACTGTATTTAACAAATACTTTCAAGAATGAAATTAGCAATTTAAATTCCATACTATGACAACAACTTAGATCTATGCACCATATTAGTACTAAGAAGAAAAATTTATAACTTAAATTTTATATAATTTAACATAATTACTTAGCAAAACATGATGATGTAAGAACTTACGTAGAATAATTATCAGAAATACTATAACTCCCTACTTAGATCATCACATTATAATATACATGAACAAATTTTTAAATTACTCAAGCTTGTTGTTTAATTTTTATCCCATGTACTACTTTAAACCCAAAAAAAACAGAAATTTTCTCTATAATGACTGGTATTGCATATTGTATATCAACAGCAACACCTCCATTATTTACAATAAGATATAAAACGCCTGTATTAACACTATCTAAAAACAATAACTTTTTTGGTTGAGCAATCTTTGATATTTCCTTTCCAACAATAACTTTCCAATTTAAGAAAAGAAGTACTTCAAGCTTATTAATATTATTTCTACCATACTTACTCAGTATCAATTTTTCAACAGCATCTCCTATAGTCTTAGTACAAGATTTAAATAACATATCACACTATTATTAACTTACATTTTCACTGAAAAACATTTTATTGCACATTACCAGGAAGAATCAAGTTCTGAGTACTACTTGTAGAAGCAACGTCATCAACAATACTACAAACCTCTTCTTCTGTGCTAACCTCTACTTCTCTTCTGTTATAGTAACATATCTTTTGCACATATCCAATATTCATAGTAGAACCCATAGTTCTAGTTACTGGTACACTATCCCACTGCTTTTCCAGTATAGACATTCTTGCAGCATTAATTATGGACTGAACAGTACAACCAGTACTACCCCTTACCAATTCTTTTATCACAGCACAGACTTTTGATCCAGCAAATTTTATATTATTAACATCAATTGTTTTATACGGATTACTACCTAACAATTCTTCTACTTCTTTCAACACTGGATCACTCTTTTGTGGCTCCAGCGCTAATATACTTCTAATAAAGTAATTCGCTTCAGCATCAACATTTGCAGTACCATCACAAGAATAAGAAGCAATAGCCATCGTAATCAACAACTTTTCGTCTTTTCTCATAGCTTCAGCTAACACAGAACTAAACTTCTGACCAGAAGTTGTAACCCTATCATCATGTACACAATAATATTTAGATATTCTTGCAATATTTCTACAAAATATACCTTTTGCCCTATTAAATATTAAACCTACAGAAGATTCACTAACATGACACACATTGTTTGCCACGTAATCTTTTACCCAAATGATTTTATTATATAGAGGGCTACCCTTATTTTTCAAGTCCTCTAGATCAATTAATGTCTTTTCAGGACCAAGGATTTTCATCAAAGATAAAGCCAATCTACCAGAATTTGTATTAATCCACAACTCTTTACCAGACAAAGCAACAGAAGTACTATCAGGAACTACTTGATCTTTTCTATTTGGACATGTTACAAATATATCACTCAATAACTTCTCATATACAGTTTCACCACTCTGAATATTTTGAGATTTTAAGATGTACAGTAAATCTTCCATTGATCCTGTACATATTTTTTGATATTCACAACTTAATAATAAATTACTATCACTTATTTCTGGATATTTAATATTAAGCTTCAGTTTTTGTAAATTACTCTTAACAATTGATGCATTTCCACTAACAACAAAATACATACCTGGTTCATTTATTTGCGCAATCTCTTCATTAGTGAACAGCAACTGACATTTACTATCACTATTCACTACAACTTGAATTTTCTTTGTAGGACAAAATCCATATGACTGAGTTACATCTAATACAAATTTTCTTGGCTCTATTAACCTTTTACCTGATTCAACTACATTATATTTAACATCAATAATATTATTATTAAGACTAAGTCTACTCAATTGCTCTCCAGAAAAAGGTACAAATAAAACCATCTGATCCTCTCTTGCAATTCTTGGTGGCATATCTTGAAGGTTTACAGAAGTACCTCGATACTGCATAACCAAATGTGCAATACTGATAAGTAAAACAACAGCTAATACTGACATAACTACAGGAGCAATTATATCCAGGTGCGGTACTGTTAAGCTATCTTTAAAACGAAAAGCCAAAATAGCAGCCGTAAAAGCAAGAATAGTAACACAGAGTAAAAATAAAAATAAGTAAAGCGACTGAGGTTTGTTCATAAACTTTTAACAATAATTTAACAAATATAGATCACAATGCATACCATCAACATATCTTACTATATTCTAATTGTAAAGATATTAATAGATTTGTCAATTTAAATATATCTATTCCATATCTATTGATATAAACTACTATTATCCATCACCAATTCATAAATAAGAGAATATCAATAACATTTAAATATTAAATAAACATATATTAATGTACTCTAACACAATAAATTCATACAATTTTAATATCAACAATTTTACACTTAATTACTTTACGAAAATGATAACTTCATATTCTTCTCATTTTTGAACTGTTACCTCTTGTTATTTTACTAGCAAAATTCTCTTCTAACCCTTGATCATCAGCATTATATGTATCTCTTGAAATACTAGAACTTTTTTTATCATGTATACTTTTTTCATCATTACTAGTTTTATATGTGGGAAAACTATTACTTTCACTATTTACATCAACTTCCGACCCTTGTTTATTATTTATCTGCTTCAACAGCTCAGATGCCATATCAGAATAATATTCTACAGTAGAATCACTATATATACTATAATATTTATAAGAACTAAAAAGATTCACTAAATTCATTATTTGTTTTTTCCCGCTAAATTTATCAATATCCATTAAACCATGCAATAGCTTCATAAATATAGGATCTTTTGTATGCTTAAGCATTACACCTTTCAATTCTTGCTCTAACGCATTATAATCACTAATTCTTACTTGCTTTCTCAATAAAGATTTCACATCATGAGAAGCACAACCTTCAAATTTTTCGTTAATCTTCAATTTAGCAATTGCTGCTATACCTCTACGTACAGGTTCAGAATATATTAAATACATTTCAGGTCGCTTACAAATCAATCTAGCAGATAATGTAGCTAACGCTTGTTCTCTAGGTGAAAGTGAAGTATTGAATAGTTCTTGATTTACATTGCCAAAACGAACATCTAATGATAATTTATCCAATATTTTATTAAAATTTTTATGAAATTCAGGAAAAAATGGATAATTATTATAATTACTTATTGTATCATTAGATAGCACAGCCTTATCTGAGTATTTCGCAACCTTTTCATCACTTGCAGATAAAACTTTATCAACCATTTTAAAAGGAACTGATGTCCTATCTTCATATTGTTGTTTATCATACCACGCAAACACTTTCTCTTTAGCATAAACCACAACACTTCCAGCAACTGCGCTTGCAAAAACAGTACCTAATTGTAAACACACGGCCACAGGTATAACATTCAGTGCAGTTAATACTGCAATTGTTATTAACGCTGCAGCTACAATACCAATCACTATTCCAATTATAGCTTTATAATTAACTTCCATATTATTAATTAATATTTATTAGAAAAAAAATATAATTTATTAAAATATTTAAAAACTATATTATTATTTACTAATAAAAATATATTAAATAATAGAGTGTAATTTTACGTCACATTTACTAGAATTGAACACAATACATGTTTATATTGCATTTGTAAATAATCTTTATTAATATCTTAATATATTAGTTGTTTTTTTATCACATTATAAATCATCTAAACTGTTTTTTGTTCTTGATTACGTTTTTGGAATCAACTAGATATAAAGATCAAAATATATAATATGAAGATATATTTTTTAATTTATATAATAAAAGAACAATACTTTTTATTAATATATTTACAAATAATATATACTTATTAGTATCTTGTACTACTAAATATTAGTTATTAGAAACATCATAAATTATTGTTTTATCAGTATTACTTTTTTTCATTACATAATAATGTATGACCTGCTATAAAATCACATACATAAAAACAATATTAATAAACAGTATAATTAGAAAATAACATTACAGTTAACTCCATCAAAAATACATCTATCAAGAAGTTTCACAATATAGATCATACGCTGACATAATACATGATTCAAACTTACTTAAACATAGATTTACTTCTTTTCGAAAATATTATTTACTATGATGATTTTACTTGCATGCAAAACATCCACTTGAGAAAACCACCCTAATAAATTAAATGACTTCATAGAGTAGATAGTATCTAAAATACACACTAAATAACTAATGATATAAATTTGATTATACTTTTTCCTTATACTTATTATAAAAATGATTTAACTCATTACTTAACTTATATAAATAAGCATAACATAACGTATAATCATCTATAAATATTAGATGTATAATTACTACAATTCCAACAGAATTAAACAAATATATAAATTTTTCCCAAAAAAAATGTACATACTCTATATTTTGCAGATTTATATGTTTAAATATACCACTATTTAAGTATTAATAAAAAACACCATCACCAACTTTTAAACAAACTTATATCATTTACAATAAATAAAAAAGCTAACTTAATTCAAAAAACAAAAAATTTAAAAACTCATATATAATATTTAAATACTAATTTCTAAATTCTCACGTAAATGCATTTGTACTGCTACACTATCAAGGACAGGATGTTCACAAAAGCCCATTAACTTACTCCTTATTTTACATATAGTAGAATACTGTGAAAACAATTCTTGTGAGCATTCCATACCTTGCATAATTATACTATCTTCTTTTAAGTTAACACCACGTATATCACCGTTTTTTAAAAATTCTAAATATTCTTTTAACAAACTTTTAGTTTCATCCACATAATCAACCACTGTTCTATAAATTTCTATTTTACCTAAGCTATCACAAACCTGATTAACAAAATCATTTGATAAACTTGACAAATCAATATCTTTGGTACTTAATTTTGCTATTTCTCCTTTCACATTATTAAAATATATTGATAGTAGTGGACAAGAATAAATAACCTTTGCACAAAACACTATTTTTTGCTTGCGATCATTATCAAGTGTTTCCCATACATCATCAGAAACTACATCCATTAATAATGACTCTAATCTATTTTTTACTATATCTTTATATTCGAATACATCAGCTAAAACTCTAATAAAGTCAGGGTAAGTAATATAAGAATACTCTTTTGATTGTTTATACATGTCTTGAATTCTTGACGCTTCAGCAGACATGGCACACACAAACCCTCTATACTCAAATTTACGCTTTAGCAAATCTCTTAAATCCTCTTTTGAAGGAATAATTATAGAAACTTTAGAAGGCAAATTAATATCTGATGGTATATCTTGTTTGCGTCCCATTCTACGATACAGAGGATTTGTAGTGTTAACAACAGAACTAGCTACTCTTTCACCACTATCAGTACTTCTTTGAGACATAGAATCAACATCCATTGTACTTGAAGCTTCTGTAACAGGTCTAGATTCTTTTCTACTACCAGTACCCATCTTAGGTATACCTGCTACATCTGATGTAGTT
>NZ_QOHL01000026.1:0-16273 GCF_004181775.1 Ehrlichia minasensis | reverse complement strand
CGTCAATGTTGTCTTACCATGATCAACATGCCCTATTGTACCTACATTTATATGCGGCTTCCTTTCTTCTACCATAAACAAATACCTTTACATCTTAAACCATTTCACAAATAAAGAGCGGATAGTGGGAATCGAACCCACATTATCAGCTTGGAAGGCTGGAGCTCTACCATTGAGCTATACCCGCATAACCGTGGAGGAGGTAGGATTTGAACCTACGTACACGTTAGTGGGCAGATTTACAGTCTGCTGCCTTTGACCGCTCGGCCACTCCTCCTAAAAACACTAACGCTAACCTAACATCCTTTATTAATTAACACAAAAAAATAAAAAATGATACCAAAAAAATTTAGATTAGAATTGATTTAACTAAATTAAAGATTACAATATGTCAACATCTAATTACAAAAAATCACACTTAATTACTAAATTTTTATGAATAAAAACAAGATATGGATTTATGGGAAACACGCATGCATTGCTGCGTTACAAAATAAAAACAGGGAATGTCATGAAATGCTAGTAACAGAAAATATTACAAAAAACTATAATGAAATAATCAAAATTTCAGAATTATGTAAACAAAGAAATATAAACTTGAAAACAGTAAATCTAAATTACATCAATTCTGTTCTACCACACAATAGCAATCATCAAGGCATTGCTTTAAAGGCATCCACTATAAATCCAATCACAATAGAAGAAATATTAAATAGTACCACAACAAACTCAACAATAATACTTTTAGACCAAATAACAGATGTCCATAATGTAGGTGCAATTATTAGATCAGCAGTCTGTTTCAATGTAGATGCTATCATACTCCCTTATCATAACTCACCATCAGAAAATTGCGGTATGTCAAAAACATCAAGCGGCGCTATAGACATGATACCAATTGTATACGTAATAAATCTTGTCAGCACAATAAGGTTACTTAAAAGTGCAGGATACTGGTGTTATGGATTTGATGCAAAAAAAGGAGAATTCTTACACAAAACAAAATTCGATAACAAAAAATTAATAATTTTCGGATCAGAAGATAAAGGGATGCGCAAGTTAACAAAAGAAAATTGTGACTTTTTATTAAAAATTGCAACATCAAATAAAATCGATAGCCTCAACGTATCAAATGCAGCAGCTGTAGCATTATATTCCATTTTCATACAAAACTATGACCACACGTTCCAATAATTTCGTTATAACAATTGACGGTCCTTCTGCTTCTGGAAAAGGAAGCTTAGCAAGAGAATTAGCAAGTTTTTTTAATTTTCAATACTTGGACACAGGTAAATTATATAGGATAATAGCTTCAATCTTTGGAATATCAGCACAATACAACTTAAAAATTGATAGTCACTTAGAAGAAAAGATATTATCACTACTACTAGAAGACAGTAATGCAGCATCCTACCATAATGAAGATATAGGTAAAATTGCTTCAATTTTAGCACGACATGAACACATTAGACTTGCCCTACTACCTATACAACGTCAAATTATTTACTCAGCAAAACCAGGGATAGTTCTAGATGGAAGAGATACATCCTCTGTAGTATTCCCTGAGTCAGATTTCAAAATTTTTATTACAGCACAAACATCCATCAGAGCACAAAGAAGATTCAAAGAAATGTTATACAAAAAAAAAGAAATGTACAAAAAGATACATCAGAAAATAGTACAAAGAGATATTAGAGATACTTATAGAAAATTTGCACCTCTAATAAAAGTAAAAGATGCATTATATGTTAATACTTCGTATATGAATAAAGAACAAGTATTTCTATTCATCAAAGAAAAAATAAAAACCTACTTGTAAAGTGTAATAAATAATAATAATATGATTTTCACTGCTTTGCTAATTTTAAAATAGGCTATGTTTTATGGAAAATTTTCAAACAAAAACAAATTTAGGACCAGAAGACTACTTACAAAATATAAAGAAAATAAAATCTAATAAATTTATTAGCCACAATCTTGAAGCAGAAGATTCAGAAGATGATAATAGTTCAGAATTTCAAAATGCATTAAAAGAATTCATAGATGACAGTGTCAAAGAAGGGCAAATAATAGAAGGAACTATTGTATGTATAGATAAAGGATATGTAACAATAGATTCAGGGCTAAAATCTGAAAGTATTGTTTCACTAAAAGAATTTGAACTTGGTGACGACTATCAAAATATTGGTATAGGATCAAAGGTAAAGTTATATTTAGAAAAAATTGAAGGACGCAATGGTAGTGTAGTATTAAGCAGAGAAAAAGCTATTAGAGATGAATTATGGCAAAAATTAGAAGAAGCTGCAGAAAGAAAAGAAGATGTCGAGGGTGTAATATTTAGTTCTATTAAGTGTGGTTACACAGTTGATATAAAAGGTGTTGTAGCATTCTTACCAGCAAGTCATGTAGCTTTAAGACAAGTTAAAGATATAACACCATTATTAGGAAAAAAACAGAAATTTCGCATATTAAAAATGGATAAAAAGCAAGGGAACATTGTAGTATCAAGAAAAGCTATATTAGAGGAATCTCTTGCAGATGCCAAGAGCCTATATCTCAGCCAACTAAATGAAGGAGACATCATTGAAGGTAAAGTTAAAAGCATTACTAAATATGGTGTATTCATAGAAATACATGAGTCACCCTCAGTTGGTGTAGTTGATGGGTTATTGCATATAACCGACATATCATGGAGCCGTGTCAGCCATCCTTCAGCTGTCTTTTCATGTGGACAAACAGTAACAACAAAAATTATAAAAATTGACCGAGAAAATAAAAAGATTTCTCTTGGTGTTAAACAATTAGAAGAAAGTCCTTGGTCAAATATTGAGAAAAAGTATCCTGTCGATAGTATCCATAAAGGTATTGTAACAAGTATAGAAGATTATGGTGTCTTTGTTGAATTAGAAACAGGCATAGAAGGATTAGTTCACGTATCTGAAGTAAGTTGGACAAAAAATTCTTTACCTATAAATCAGTTATTCATGAGAGGTGAAGAAATACAAGTTAAGGTATTAAGTATAGACACAGCTAAAAGTCGTATGAGTCTTAGTATGAAAAGGTGCCAAGAGAATCCATGGCAGGCATTCATATTAAAATATCCTTTAGGTTCTGTTGTATCAACAAAAATAAAAAATATTACAAATCTTGGGATATTTGTTTCATTTGAAGACAGTACACTTAATGATGGTATTGAAGGATTAATTCGTACTACAGAACTAAGTTGGTCTTTATCACCAGAAGCAGCAGTTAAAAAATACAGTATTGGAGATTCTGTAGAAGCAAAAATATTAATGATAAACCCAAATAAAAGTAAAATAGATCTTGGCGTGAAACAATTAGAGTATGATCCTTTCCTTGATTTACTTAAAAAGACTAATTTAGGGGATAAAATACCAGTCACAGTGACAAAAGTAGTTGAGGATACTGGTATATTAGTTGATGTATTTAATGGTTCAAATAGTTTTAACCTTCTAATAGAGCAAGAATATTTACCTGATAATAAAAAGTTTTTCCCAGGTGACAAATTAGAAGCAGAAGTATTATTAATTGAAACTTACAATATGGTATTGTCACTTAAACATTAAAAGGTTTTATCTTATGCCTGACCAGTTACTAAAAATAGAAATACTAAACTCCAAAATAAAATTATGGAGGTTTTTAGTTTTTTTAATGGCGTTTGTATCATTAATATTATGCAATTACATTGATACATCAAAAGTTAGCAATTTTTTAGATAACAAATATATAGCTAAAGTAAATATAGAAGGAAAAATTGAAACCAATGAGGACATGGATACCTTACTAAAAAAGATTGCTAAGGATGAACATGTTATAGGTTTAATATTAAATATTAATAGTCCAGGTGGATCAGTAACAGGTAGCGAAATCTTATATCAAAACATACGGAACATTGCAAAAAATAAGCCAGTGGTTGCCGTGTTAAATGATTTAGCAGCATCAGGTGGATACATGGCTGCAATTGCTGCAGATTATATAATAGCTCGTCACACTACTATTACTGGTTCAATTGGTACACTGATGCAGTATATTGGTGTCAGTTCACTAGCAGAAAAAATAGGTATTCATTTAAAGTCAATAAAATCCTCAAATTTAAAAGCAGCAACATCACCATTTGAAGAGTTTACAAAAGAGAAAGAGGAATCTATACGTCGTATTGTTAATGAATCATACAATTATTTCATTGACATAGTGGCAGATCGTAGAAAGATGGAAAAGAGTCAAGTACTAAAAATAGCAGATGGAAGCATATATACAGGGTCGGAAGCATTATCCATAGGATTAATCGATCAAATTGGTGGAGAAGATGAAGCAATGGATTGGTTTCAATCACAAAATGTTAGTACACAAAAGGTGAAGGTATTATCAAAAAAACCACATCTATCTGTTCTTGAAAGTATAAGTTCACTAGTATTACAGGTTATTCAATTATTATATTAACAAATAAATTTTATGTTAAAATCACACTTAGTTCAACATATCTCAAAAAAAAATCCTTCTCTTAGTGAGGAAATAGTATCGAAAATATTAAATATATTTTTCTCACTTATTATAGAGTACTTAAAGAATGGCTATAGAGTAGAATTAAGAGGTTTTGGGTCTTTCACAGTAAGGAGTTATAATATAAAAACTGCTAACACAAGATTAACAAAAAATAAATACAGAAAAGTATATTTTAGAGCCAGTAATAAATTTATAAAGCTCATAAATCAATAGCTACAGCTCAACATTAAATTGTTAGGTAGGTCTTCTTATATGGAACAAATAAGTAATTCAGAATTTCAGCAGAGTATAGATGAAGCATTTGACAAATTGGAATCTTTATTAATACAAAAATTAAGTCACAAGAAGAATAACACATCACAATATAAAGCAGATATTGCATTACTTATTGAAGAAAAGAATACACTAAGTCAACAACTTATAGATCTAACAAACGAATGTAATAAATGGAAAGAAGCATGCCATGAGGTAGTCACCAGATTAAATTACACTATAGAAAATGTAAAAGCTATTTTACAAAAGGAGCAAGTAAGTGAATAACTATAATCCACAGGTTATTGAAATCACTGTTAGAAACAATACATATAGAATAGCATGCAACAAAGGAGAAGAATCACATTTGCTTAACTTAGTAGATAAGTTTAATACATTAGTTAATTCAATATCAAGTGCAGAAAAAGGTAAAGGTTCTGATGCACTAATATTTTTATTAGCAGCACTAACATTAGAAGATGAAAAAAATGAGCTAAAAGTTCAATTAAAAAAAATAAAAGATGAAATGTTAATGTACAAGAAACATTTTGATGATTATTTAAAAATAAAAAATTATGTCAATGATTTTGTATCACATACTTTACTAAGAATAGAAAAATTAAGCAATAAGTTAGAAGAATATTTTTAGGATATTAATTTTTGATATACAATTTAAAGTATTATCTGTATAGTTTATGATATAAAGTTTTAGTATATTAAAAATGTTATATACATTTTATATAAAATAAATTATAATTTTAATAATTAAATAGTGGAGTAACAAATGGCTAAATTAGTATTTGATATTGAGAATGCACCTCAGAAGTTAAAAAATTCCTTATTTTGTGGATTCAAAGGTTTCTTTATTTTTAACTTAGCTGCTATTACTATGCTAGAATCTTCACTTGCTACAACACATTTAACAGGTTATAGAAAGCTAGCTGTTAATAGCGCATACACAAAAGCAAAACATCAACTTAAACATCACATTGTACCATTTTTTGAAGTTACACTTGTTATGCCTTTATTTGTTCTTCTGACTCACTATCTTGGAGATAAAATGTTTGGTACTTCATCTACAATTACAAGGTATGCTGCATGTATATTAACATGTATGCTAGTGATGATACTCATCTGTCTCACGTTAAGGTTATTGGGACAAAGGAAAGACCAATGCTGTGGTGTGATAATGCACCCAATATATAGGAGCAGTAGTGCACATACTAACGAATTCGTCTATTTTAGAGGACCTAATTATCACACAAGTACAAACAGCACCGCACAAGAAACATCTAATACATCACGTATTATATTAAGTATATTAATTTCTTTATTACTAACTCCTTTCTTCTTA
This sequence comes from Ehrlichia minasensis, assembly GCF_004181775.1. Taxonomy (NCBI): domain Bacteria; kingdom Pseudomonadati; phylum Pseudomonadota; class Alphaproteobacteria; order Rickettsiales; family Anaplasmataceae; genus Ehrlichia; species Ehrlichia minasensis. The sequence goes on along the minus strand of NZ_QOHL01000026.1, from coordinate 10,143 downwards.
TTAAAATCAGCTATAGAACTAGCTTGTTGTGTAATAGAAGCGCTAGAGCTGCCAATTAGTTTTCTTTTTGATTTATGCAACTTGTTACAAGACACAGTACAGGATAGAACAGGTTATCATGTTATTAGAGGTCCTAGAAATACTGACAGGTTCACGTATTCTAGAAAGACAATAAACAATCTCTCTAGTTTTCTATACGCAGGGCTTCGAGACTTAATAGTAGGATGTAGCTTAGGGATACTCAACGCTAACATAATTGAACAGCATGGAGACTTGGTTTCTCCTATATCATTGCTTGATAACACACTTCTGGAAGCTGGTGTTCTGAACACAACATCACGCACCTAGGTATAAAACTATCTTTTTCTTGATAACTAATATTATATATGCTACTTTATTAATGTTATAATAATTAAACCACAAGTGTTAAAAATAGCAGTAGTACTATTTAATTTAGGTGGCCCTCAGTCAATTTCTGAAGTAAGGTCGTTTTTATTCAACTTATTCTATGATAAAAATATTATAAATTTAGCAAATCCACTAAGATTTATCTTAGCAACATTAATCTCATTTTTCAGAAAGAAAAAAGCAATAGGGATATATAAACACCTTAATGGGCAATCACCAATATTAAAAGAAACAAAAACACAAGCTTCTTGTCTTGAAAATATATTGAATTATAACAATGATAATCAATATAAAGTCTTCATATTCATGAGGTATTCGCAGCCCTCAGCTAAGGACACAGTAGAATCTGTATGTCAATACAATCCAGACAAAATAATTTTACTACCTTTATACCCACACTATTCAACAACTACTACACTATCAGCTATTCAACACTGGAATTACTACATCAACAAAAGTAAACTCCAATTCCCCACTTCAACAGTCTGTTGCTATTATAACAATACAAACTATATAAAAGCACAATGCCAGTTAATTATAGAAAAATATCAAGAAGCACAAAAACATGGCTTACCAAGAATATTATTCTCAGCACATAGTTTACCACTAAGCATAATACAACAAGGTGACCCATATCAACACCAAATAGAACAAAATGTATCACTAATTATTAAGTTTTTAAATATACCTGCACTAGATTATAAAATATGTTATCAAAGTAAAGTTGGACCAGTAAAATGGTTAGAACCCAGCACAATATCAGAAATCAATCAAGCAAAACAAGATAATGTACCTATAGTACTAGTACCTATATCATTTGTCTCAGAAAATTCTGAAACTTTAGTAGAATTAGATATAGATTATAAAGCAATAATATCAAAAGAAAATATGTTCTTCAGGGTTCCAACATTAAGTGACAATGAATACTATATCAAGTGTTTAAAAGAAATGTGCATGCAAGACCACAAGAATGTTTGCCCTACCCAATGTAAAAGGTGTTTTAGGTATTTGACAAATAATTACTTATAAGAAAAACTCACATAAGCATATATGAAATAAAAGTATTTTACTTTAATTTCATAAAAAGGATATTTATATAAATAATAATACAAAATCTATTAAATTACTAAAATAACAATGCAACTACAATAAATAGTCTACTTTAATAAAAAGGACTACATCTATTTAAATTATCGTTATAATAACAGAGAATGATACTATGGATTCACTATAGAACATTCCACTTGCAATTTCTAAACTACATATCGTTAGCCTTACACTACTGTAACTCAAAGTAGATAAATAAAATCTAAATTATAACAATAAAATAGCAATTTTAAGTAGAATATAAACTTATAATCACATTATAAATTAAGCAATATTAGATCTAATAGAATTTATAACAAGTATTTTCACACAATTTTATAACCACATATCACTATTCTCTACACCATTTCAACTCAAAGCAAACATACAACATTTATAAAACAATTGCAGTAATCAACTATTGATTTTGAACAGAACATAAACTCATAATCACATTATAAATTACAGAAGATTTAACATAATTCATAACAAGTACTCTTTATAATGCATTTAATCTATTTGTAAATACTGTATTAAAAATATTTAAAACAACTATGTTATATGCAACTCCATACAGCATATTTATATAATCACATTAATGTATAATCACTAAACATTATAGTAGGATGAAGAACGCATTTCCATTAAACGAGAAATTGTACGTTGAAAATCTATAGGCACTTCTTGCAAGTAATATAATAATTGAGGCTCTACAGTTAGAGCACAAAAAATTTTAACTCTGTTTTCATATAATTCATCTATTAAAATAGTAAATCTACGCATCTCATTTTGATTATAGTGATTAAACACAGGAATACCTGCAATAAATATTATTGAAAAATTACGCACTATTTCTTGATAATCTGATACCCATAAAGGCTTTCCGCATAATTCATCAAAATTAAACCATGCAGTATTGTCAAAGACTTTTTTTACTTCAATATCTCTCCCAAAAACATGTAATGTTACAGAATATATTTTCTTATTACTTGCCATTTTAACAAACAATTCAGATAACTTTGCACTGGAATTATCACCTATAAAATACACATCATTTATTCCTAATTCTTTAACAGCACGATAATCTTGTTCACCAGATAAATGAACAACATGCATTCTATCAATAATCAATGATATTGCAGGTTCAAAAGATTGTTTCTGAATACCATCTTGATAAAGCTCTATAGGAGCATAATTTGAAGTCATCATAACAATAACTTTCTGATCAAAAATAATAGAAAATAATCTATATAATATCATAGCATCACAAATATCGTATACTTGTATTTCATCCAAACACAATAAATCCAGGTTATGTACTATTACCTTTGCAACTTTGTAAAGTGGATCTTTAACACTAGATAATTTAAATTCATGTAATAAAGTATGTACTTCTTTCATAAACTGATTGAAATGTTGCCGTTTTTTCCTCTCTATTCTGCAAGAATCATAATAGAGATCTGTAATCATTGACTTTCCTCTTCCCACCTCTCCATGTATATATACTCCAATCTTTTTTAATTTTTTTTTTACAGGTAAAAAACAACAAATTTTTTCAACAGATAAGTATGGAACTAACTTTATTAACAATTGAACTTGCTGCTCATCATAAGTAATTTTACCATTATCCACCATAGAATAGTAAGCATTTAAAACTTCTTTCATTTTTTATTTATCTATAAAACATCAACATACTTTTTAATACAGTTTACAAAAAAGTTATCTTTATATTTTCAACATTTTATTCTATATTTATAATAACTAAAATCTCAACTTACAGATTATTTAACAGCAAAATTGAAAGTTATACAAGTTGAGATTTCCATGTAAATTATTACACAAAATTATGATTATATCATCTATAGTTCAAGCTACTACTAATAAGAAATTCAGGATACTGATCAAACTTTTGTACTTGCACAACACTCAACCAATAACATACATGATAATGATATAACAAACATCACAACAATAATACTTTTATAGGATTAACTAAACTCTCAGATTATTTAACAGCAAAATTGAACGTTATACAGGTTGAGATCCGCTTTATCTAACTTCTAGACTTATCCTGATTTAAAGCCTTACTAGCTGAGATAATCTTCTTTGCCTTATTTTGAACATTTAAAGGATTATACCCTGCAAAATGACATACAGTTGTAAAATCTCTTGAAAAGTCATTCAGCCAATTAATTGCTTTAATTTTTTCAAGTTTATTTTCCATTCTTCTATAATTAGAAGTTGAATCAATGATTGCTTGAAGTATAACAGCTTTCCACATCGACTGATAAGACATATACTCATCCAATACACTATTATCACGTACACAATCCGTATATTCTACATCACATGTACTATCATATTCATAAAAATTTAATGTATCATAATTCATAATTAACCTCTCTTGTTAAAATATTTTTATTCAAAACTTAGGAAAAATAAAAAGCAAGAGTTGGATAAATCATTTATAAAATTGATTTTTTTGAAATATCTTTATATTTCTAATACTATTTCAATACACTGATATCAATAGCAAACAATCATATCGAAAAATTATGTAAGAAAAATTTCATCTATAGAATCATGATAATACATATATTCATATTAACATTTTCAGCATAATAAATAATGTCACTCTTGCATTATAACTTGAAAATTATACAACATATGTACTTTAAAGCTGATCACATTCTATATGAATATTACAAAAAACTCAGTACATAAGTAAACTTATTATAAAAACTATTAATAACTTAAATATTTTTTAATAATTAACATGATAGCAACCTGTACTATTATGTTACATAACCTAAATCTAGCATTACGCAAATCAAAGATTACAAACTTAAACATCTTTTCAAGATTTCACTTAATATTACTCTATATTAATAGTAGGTTGCGCACCTTGCTCTGAAATTAAAGATACTAAAAGGTTGTTCACAAGTTTAACCTTTTGCTCATCAGAAAGGTTAATCTGATACTGTGATTCAAAATGTCGCAATATTTCATCTACCATAATAATAGCATTTCTGACTATATATCCCCTAGCATTAGTAATAGCCTTTGCTTGCTGTCTTCTTAACATAATTTGAGCTATTTCAGAAGAATAAGCTAAATGTGATATTCTCGCATCTTCTACAACAATACCTACAATACCTAACCTATTTTGCAACATGTCACGTAACTTAGATGAGATTTGCGCAGAATTATTACGCAAAGATTCACTATTATCTTCAGCATCATATGGGTAGCTACCTGCTAATTCTCTAACAGCAGTTTCACTTTGAATATTAATAAACTCCTGATAATCACTAACATTTAGGCAAGCTTTTGCAGGACTTACAACTTTCCACACAACAACAGCAGCTATTTCTATTGGATTTCCATTAAAATCATTTACTTTAATCTTACTTGTACTTACATTTCTTACTTTTAATGAAATTGACCTCATACGAACAAATGGAACAGTCCAGAAAAACCCTGACTTAAATACAGTACCAATATAATTTCCAAAAAATTCAACAACCTTTGCTTCATTAGGGTTATTTACAAAAAATCCATTCGGAATGATAAAAGCACAAATTAACAATACTAAAGACATTGGTAAAACAATGTAAAAACTGCCATAATATATACCAGATAGCAATAAACATATAAAAACAATCCCATAAAGTATTACTGAAAACCCATTAATGTACGCTAATTTTTTATCATGAAATGCTTTACTATTCATGACACACCTCCCATATTGACAACTCAATAAAAATCTCTATAAACTGTATATAAAAGACATCGGTATAGCACACATTATCAATTAAACAAGCTCAATTACATAAGTTATTAGATAAAGCCATTAAATATCAAAAACTTTAAAATATCTTTATTACAGTCATTAAATTACAGTAATCAAGTATTGATTTTGAACAGAACATAAACTCATAATCACATTACAAATTACAGCAACATTAGTTTAATATAATTCATAACAAGTACTCTTCATAATGCATTTAATCTATTTGTAAGCACTATATTAAAAATATTCAAAATTTTCTAAACAATTATGTTATATATAACTCCACACAGCATATTTATATAATCACATTAATGTATAATCACTAAACATTATAGTAGGATGAAGAACGCATTTCCATTAAACGAGAAATTGTATGTTGAAAATCTATAGGCACTTCTTGCAAGTAATATAATATGCTCTATAGTTGAGCACAAAAAAATTTACAAAACAACTATTTTAATACTTCTTAACATCCAATTAGGTACAACACCTAACATTTATAAAAATGACCACACATAAATACAATATGTAATAGCACAACATTACTCATGCAATTATAATGAATTGAGTAGTGTAATGAAAAATTAAATAAATTGGCAACTTAACCTACATTCTAAATATGGTTAACACTTAAAAAAACTATTTTACGTAATAACAGAACTACCATTACAGTGTTACATTTGATTAACTAATGAAATGCTAAAAACTTATGCTACTTCACCTACACTCTATGGAACAACACATTTTAAATAATACTACAACAAGCATAAATACTATATATATTCTGACTTCTCATCATTATTTAATAACTCACAAGATTCTAAAAATTTAAATACATAATAAAAAATTTATACTCAAACTACTCATTACAGATACTATATATGACACTACACTACTTCACAGCAAGTATAGCATGCGCTATATCTATACTTCTGTTTCTTATAGCAATACTCAAAGGAGTCTGACCATCATAATTATCAAAATTCGGAGTAGCACCTATTGATAATAAAAACCTTACTATATCAATCTTTTTTTGTTTTACAGCATAAGTTAATAAATTATCACCTACATCCAGAGTGCGTACTTCATTCAATATAGTTGTTAAACTTACACCTAATTCTTGAAGCTTATTAATTAAAGACCTTAAACCAGAAACATCATTTTGTATTATACAATAAAAAACCTGTACATAATAATCTGTAACACTATATATTTTTGGAAGGTGTTCATTCATTTGATCATATTCCCCTTTTTCAATTTGCCATATAACCCCTCTTGTAAACGGCCATTTATAAGAAATATTACTTTTTTCTACATTACTTTTCTGCTTTTGAAATGTACTTTTCAAGACTTCAGGAGTTTTTTTTTACCATCAGACTTATCCTCACCTGTTTTACCCTGAGCACTCAATTTATTACTTTCCTCACCATTATTAGGTACACTATCATCATTATCTTGCTCTGTGTCATTTTGCACATCATTTTCTTCATCATCCATCAGATCATCATCATTATAAATGTCATCTTCATCCTCATATATATCATCTTCATCATAATAAAAATCATCATCCTCATCATAATCTTGATCATAATCTAAATAAGGTCCTTCATTTATCTTTTCATTATCATTGGTTTCAGCATCATAAACATTACCATCAGAATTTAAATCATCTGCAAATCCAATAGCCGCATTAATAAAACTTACCATTATTACGAATAGAAACAACTTTCTCATGCAACTCTCTCTTAATTAATAAACCCTTTTATTTAATAATAACTACTGCTATAAATATAATTTTCTATTAACACTAAAAATAAAAATATTGTGGATTATACATTACATGAAGAATATTGCAACCAATCCTTTTTATAATTTCATATGGATATCTGCATCAGCCGGAACAGGCAAAACAAGAACATTAGTCAATAGAGTCCTAAGATTACTAATCACAGGACATAAAAACATACTTTGTTTAACGTTTACAAATGCAGCAGCACATGAAATGACAGAACGCATACACTCAATCTTAAGTACTTGGACTATACTAAAAAATGAAGAATTAAAAAAAGAATTACAAGACATTATCCCAACCAATATAACACTAACAGAATATAAAAGAGCAAGAGAATTATTTAATAATTTACAAAATTTATCACTCTCAATAAAAACTATCCATAGCTTTTGTTATCAATTAATATCTACTTTTCCAATAGAAACAGGAATTTCACCAAATTGTACAATCAAGGATTTTTCAGAATCTTTTCCAAGAATCTTTTATAAATTATTACATGATCCAACAATAAAAGATCACTTCTCAGCTATTTCACATGAAATAACAGAGGTCACAATTTATGAGTTACTATACAAAATACTAAGTAAACAAGATTATAATCTCAATAAAGACTTGTTATACAAGAAACTGAACGTTCATAACACAGTAACTGACCAACCACCACCTACTGATAACCATCAACTTAATTATCTAATTAAAATTCTTAGTGAAGGAAGTATCAGAGATAAAAAAAATAGTGACAAATTAGTCAACTGGAACACACTATCACAAAAATACAAGCTACAAAAATTAAATGAGTATATAAAAATATTTATTAACCTACCATCACTAGAAAAAAAACCTATATCATCAATCATTACAAAAAAAACACTGGCCAATTTTCCTGAAATAGAAAAAATTATTCTAAATACACAAGAAGAAATACTGAATTTTATCAAAATTTTTTATACAAACAAAATAGCAGAACGTACTACACATATTATTGAGATTGCAAAATGTTTCATAAAATTATATCAACAAGATAAACAAAAACTAAACTATTTAGACCATAACGACATTATAAATTTAGCATTAAATTTACTTACAAACATAGAATACAAAGATTGGATACTATTCCATCTAGATAGTAAAATAGATCATCTACTAATTGATGAATCTCAAGACAATAGCATAAAACAATGGAATATTATTTCACAACTATGTCATGAATTCTTTTCTGGTGTAGGTACAACAGAAGAATCAAGAACATTATTTATCGTAGGAGATATAAAACAGTCAATATATGGTTTCCAAAACGCAAGACCTGACTATTTTGAGCCTATGTGCCATTACTTTACACAACAAAGTACTCAACCTAAAATATTACACTTAACACAATCATTCAGATCAACACCACCTATTTTAAAATTAGTAGATAGAGTATTTAACAATCTTCGACAAGAAATATCATTTAATACAGAAAAAATAGAACATGAAATCTTTAGACAAAATGACTTAGGGTATGTAGAAATATGGCCCATAATTGACATTAAACATCATAAACACTTCTCATTGGATTTCGAAAATCAAACTTACCCAGACCAAAGCTTATTACTTGCATCAACTATTGTTAACAAAATTCACACATGGATAACCAATAAAAGAATTTTATTAGCAAGAAATCGTCCTATAACAGCAGGTGACTTTTTAATATTAGTTAGACACAGGACTTGCTTTATAGATCATGTCATAACAGCACTCAAAAAACTTGATATTCCTACTTTGGAAAGAGATAAATTTAAAATAATGGATTACATAATAATACAGGATCTTGTAAATCTAGGAGAATTTTTACTATTACCAGAAAATGATTTAGCTTTGACAGGTTTATTAAAATCACCAATCTTTGAATTCAACGAAGAACAAATTTTTGAACTTGCATATAATAGAAATCAACAATACTTATGGGAAGAATTACAATTAAAATTTAGTAACATATCAAACTACTTAAAACAATTAATTAATATATCCAAATTGCACAGTCCTTTAAACCTATATCACTACATTGTATCGGAACATCAACATAAATTTATAAAACGTTTAGGACAGTCAAGCACAGAAATAATAGGAGAATTCATCAATTTATTAATACAATTTGAATCTAACAATCTAAATTCATTACAAGCATTTATATACTGGATAAAGAATACTAATCCAGAAATAAAAAGTGATATCAATCACACAAAAGATTACGTAAAAATTATGACAATACACAATGCGAAAGGGATGGAATCACCTATAGTATTCTTATCAGATACTACAACCATTCCAAAAAGTGAAACTCAATTAGTATTTGATGAAGAATATACACCATTTTGGATACGGAATGATATTAATGACTTATGTGAAAACTTGAAAACTCAACAAAAAACTCAAGAATACAACGAATATTTAAGATTACTTTATGTAGCCATGACAAGAGCAGAAGATGAATTATACATTACCGGAACATCACCAGTACAAAATAAGTCTTGGTACAATATCATCTACAATACAAATATGTATAAGAAAAAATTTATTGACTTACAACCAATGATAAAAGAAAAAGCAGAAGTTTTATATCTTGATGAATAGTAATTTCAACATTACTTTAAACAAATATTTCGACAATTATCAATGCAAAGACAGGCTAAAAACATATGATTAATTCAACACAATAATCAACATTCTATTATAATTATAAAGTTATCATATACTACTATAAGACTTTCACTTCTTATCCACTATAATAACTCATCACCAATAATAAATATCTTATGACATTATTATTTTTTAACTTTTTATATTCATTCACTACAACATACCATCATGTATCTAATATTAATAAATCAATGTAATAATCAATTGACCATTATTCAAAATACTTATAAATGTAGGTTGACAGACATTTTAACTTACAAAAAAATATGTGTTTCAGTAATAAAACATCTATTTAAAATACTAACAGTACAGTACATTATTACAGCTTTATACAATAACATTACACACAGTTCAAACAATCACTGCAATTACCTATTGACCATTA
>NZ_QOHL01000025.1:0-18346 GCF_004181775.1 Ehrlichia minasensis | reverse complement strand
AGATATAACCTCAAGCACAACTTATTTATAAATAGTGATTACAAACATTGTTTGCAATTTCCACAAACCTATTACATATCTTAGGTCATGCATGCCAGATCAGAATGTAAAAAACACACCACAACAGGGTTAGCAATACAAATTATCTCAGAAAACTATAAGAAAGAATACTACAAATGATTGATGAATTTAGCATAAATCTAGTATCCATATGTCATGTTGGATAATATTAATATATTATAAACTTAATCTGACAGTATATAATTTCCTAGAAATATAACTCCAGCAAATCACAGTCGGAAGTATTATAAAATTATAACAAATCTTCTCAAATATTAGAACACAGATATAACCTCAAGCACAACTTATTTATAAATAGTGATTACAAACATTGTTTGCAATTTCCACAAACCTATTACATATCTTAGGTCATGCATGCCAGATCAGAATGTAAAAAATACACCACAACAGGGTTAGCAATACACACTATCTTAGAAAACTATAAGAAAGAATACTATAAATGATTGATGAATTTAGCACAAATTTCAGAATCTACATGTTAGCTTGGATAATATCACACAATAAAATTCACATAAGCTTCTTAGAAACATACTGATAAGAAAATCACAACTAAAAACACTTACACAATTCTTATATAAACACATAATACAAGATAAAATAATATTAAAGACATTATTAATAAGCTGTATAAACTTTATAATATATCTTAAATAAAATATAAAAGTACTGCATATTTACTATCAATTACCTGAAAAAATAGCATTAATAAATAATATTAAACACACTACAAATACATTACTATAAGTTGAGTATAGGAAACATTATATTTATTTTAGATTAAAAAAACATCACTATAAAGTTATAAGCAGCAATAATATATATATTAAAAGACTAACATCTAAGCACAGTTACTCAGATATATTACATAATCCTAAAACTTTTAATTTGCGATGAAGTGCAGAACGTTCCATACCAACAAATTCAGCAGTTTTTGATACATTACCACCAAAACGTGATAACTGAGTCTTTAAATACTGCCTTTCAAATTCTTCACGTGCTTGACGAAGAGGAACAGATATTACCTTAGCACTAAGAACATCATTTATAGGTGAATTAGACACTATATCTACTGGAAGATCCTTTGCAGTAATAATCTCCTTAGGAGATTTCATAATTAATATCCACTCTATAACATTACGTAATTGACGTAAATTACCTGGCCATTCATAAGATTGCATTGCTATTAAAGCTTCATCACTCAATATATGAGTACATAAACCCATCTTTTTACATATGCTATTCATAAAATACCTACACAATTCTGGAATATCAGTACAATACTCAACCAAAGACGGGACCCTAATTGGCAAAACATTTAACCTATAATATAAATCCTCACAAAATTTTCCTGCTCTTACTTCATTTTCTATATCTTTTGACGATGAAACAATAATCCTAACATCCACACTCACAGGAACTTTGCTATTTTCCCTGTATATTTTACCTTCTTGCAATAATCTAAGTAATCTTAACTGTGTATCATAACGCAAATCTGTGACCTCATCTATAAACAGTGTTCCACGATTTGCCTGCTCTATGATACCAATATGAGGAGGTACCCTATGAGATAAAATATTACTACTTTCCTCACTACCAAATATATTCACCAAGTAATTATTTGCAGGTAACATAGATGAATACATTGATATAAAGGGTGTATCATATCCCTTTGATTTTTTATGTATTAACCTAGCAACTACTTCTTTTCCCACACCAGGTGATCCAGTAATCAGAATACGACTAGATGTTGCAGCAGCTTTATTAACCATACTTCGTAAATTTTTTATTACAGAAGAGCTACCAACTATTTCATAATCTTCAAATGCTGATTTTAACTCATCATTTTCCCTACGTAACCTACCAGACTCTATTGCCCTTTTCACCACTAATTTCAATCTACTTTCTGTAAAAGGCTTCTCTATATAATCATAAGCACCTATATGCAAAGACTTGACAGCAGTAGCAATATTACCATGTCCACTAATTACAATAACAGGCAAATGTGGATATCTTTCCTTAAGTTTTTCCAAAACACTTAATCCGTCAATATCTGATCCTTTTAACCATATATCTAGCAATACAACATCTGGCTCTTTCTCATAAGCCATCTTAATAGCAGACAATCCATCAACTGCTAATTTAGTCCCATGATTATCATCACTTAATATATCTTTTATTAAATTTCTGATATCACCTTCATCATCAACAACCAATACTTCAGAAATATACAATCTTTCCTTGGACATTTCAAAATCCTGCGCCATAATCACCTACAATACTAATGAAACACCACAAAACACAGTGCACTACATAACAAGTACACCTAATAATACTACCACTCTTGTTAATGATCAACAACCAATATATAAAATTCATTATTTTTACTCTATAAATTTTAAATATATAATAAAAATTTATTATAATAATAGTTAATTTATCAAATATATGAATCCTGTATATCCGAATGAATAAATAAACAAAATAACATTTTAACCTACCACTAACTTTATAAACCAACCATAACCAATTATTAATAAAACTATTCTTCTATTTTAATTTGTGTAGGGACACGCATATCCACAGTTTTCCAAATTAAAAATTCACTAGAAGCTTCATATATACTTAGTAAGCTACTCCAAGCATTATAAGGATTTTCTTTAGGTAATTTAATATTTAATCCACTAGACAACACAATATCCCAACTACCATCATCAAAATAAAACATAGAAGAAATCATATTACTAAGAACACTATTTTCACTGATTAGCTTTTTTATAAAATGTAAACCTTTCAATGCTTCATTACCGTATATTGATATTAAATCATCCTGTTCATCATAATCGCTAACAATAACATGTCCTGTATCATCAATAATTGAACTGCTATCATCATGATACCAATTTGCAAATGGTAAATATTCTAGAACTTTTATTTGTAAAACGTTAGGCAACAACCTTTTGACTGAAACATTTTTAATCCACTGACTACTATCTTTTATTTCCTTACGCAATTCATTTAAAGGTAGAAATAAAATAGATTTATTAACACTAACAAAACCACGAATATAGTCTGAAGTAACAAATTTGTTACCACTAACAACTATGTCATCAATAGCAAACCCACAATTAATTAGCTTATTTGATATACAATGTGATATAATTAGAGCACAACTTTTTAATTTATTCGCTATTTCACCTTTGAAAAAATATATAAATGCAATACTAATAACAATCATTAAAAAGAAAACCAAATTCTTGCGTGTAAAAAAACGCATACTTGACTTCAAAATATTAACGCTACCAATATTATCAGCATTACTCAAGGACTGATAGTCATCTACATCTTTAAGATCACTAATTTCTCTCATAACACTTAACCTAACTAATTTACAGATTTTCAACTTCAAGTACTAACTATTAACAGTAGATCATTCAAAATCTTACTTTAAGTATAAAATCAATAACTTAAACTATACATTTTTATAAAAAACTTAACCCTTAAAAATAACACAGTAATTTAAACATTTACATAAAAACACACAAGTAACAAATATTTAACCCTTTTTATAGAATAAAGGAACCCTAAACTCCTTTAAAACAAATTTTAGTTTCAACAAATACAGTTTACACATTAGACTAAATCTAAACTATGTACAACATCAAACTTTTACAAAAAAGAAAAAAAATTATACTAAAAATCAATATTTATCTAAACCCATAACATAAAATTTAACAAAAACAACTTATAATACCATACTTAGAATTTCAAGTTATAAAAAATAAAACTAAAATTAACAAGAATTTAGGCAAACCATCAATAAACTACAAATTTAGTAACCGTTTCCTATTTATATATAAAAATTACAATTATTAAATAAGGAATTAAAAAACTATATGTACTGATAATATATACTTAATAAGTTATGGAATAACTATAAAATTCACATCATTTACCAGCATCATTACCACATTTCCCATAAAATTCTTTTTATAAATAATCACAATATTTTTGCACAAAGGTATTACGCATAATCTTTAAAATGTATATGGATAATCCACTTTATATAATGCCACAAATAAAGCATCCTTAGCTACATTACTGACATCCATCACCTTTACATAGCACTTCTCTCAAAACAATACTAATACTCTTTTTCCAAGGTACTACTCATAATCTTCCTGAAAAATGTATACGGATAACTTACTTTCATATAATTGTTACAAACACAATATTCTCAGTTACATTACTGACACTCATTAAGTTTCCTATAGAACTTTTCTTCAAAACAATCCCAACATTTTTTCTCAAAAGATACTCCGTATAACTCATTTATTTGCAAAATACCACATGGAGAAGTAACATTTACTTCTATTAAGTACCCATCTAATACATCTATTCCAACAAATATAATGCCTTTTCCTAATAATTCATGTTCTATAGCTGAACATATTGCCAGATCTCTATCTGATAATGCAGCAGCTTCTGGAATTGATCCAATGCTCAAATTAGTCCTAATTTCTCCATTAAATGATATTTTACGCTTGAACACTCCTATAGGCTTACCATCTAAAAGAATAATCCTTTTATCATTGCTGATATTTGGTATAAATTTTTGAGCAATTATAGGACATCCATATTTTTCTATCATTAACTCTACTACAACACTAATATCAACATTACTATGCATCCTAGTAACATCATTTCCAGCATAACTGTACAAAGGTTTTAATACTATATCTTTATGCTCTTGATAAAAATCCAGCAATATAAGACGATCTTCAGTTATTACAGTATCTGGTACAAATTCAGGGAATAAAAGTGGTAATAATTTTTCTGGATAATCCCTAAGACTCTTAGGATGATTTATCAAAAGCGGTTTTTTGAGTTTTTCTAAAATATACGTACATGTAATATAACGCATGTCAAATGGTGGATTTTGACGGATAAAAATTATATCAACGTGCTCAAGCAATAACTCCTGCATACTAGCAAACTTTAATTTACCTCCATTCAAAGTTACTAAGCAAGCCCTAGCAACTGGAACATTACCCCTTATTGCTAATTGATCAGGAGAATAAAAAAAGACAGTATGTCCTCTAGCTTGGGCTTCTTGTATAAACTTAACTGATACGTCCTTATCAACAACAACATCCCTATCCATTTGAAAAGCAACAATAAGTGGCATATATTTCCTTACATTTTTAATCTATACTAATAGCTTCTTATAAAATAAAAAATTACACTTTGAGAAGTACTGATACTAGTATCATACATTACACATAACAACAACCTATCAAAGATAAAAAAACAAAATCATCACAGCAAGATATATTTAAATAATGCGTACGATATACTATTACATTAATAAAACAACTAATCTAGCACCATATCCATTACGAGTAAGCTATCCCACTACAAACTCAGATTTAAATTGATAACAAGTAATAGATTATTAATTACGTAATTTGCTATCTTTCAATCTCACATAGCTAACTACTTGTTTTACTTTTTTCACCTTTTGTGCTATTGATACCACTTTATTCAGCTCTTCTTGATCTTGAGCTATACCCATCAAATAAACAATTCTATCTATTGTGTTAACACTATAATTCATAGATTTAACTTTACTCTGAGACAGTATTCGTGCTTTAACTTGAGCACTAATTGCAGCATCAATAGCTGTCTCTTTTAAATTAATTGATCCTTTGTCTACAGTTATCTCATTAACAACTTCTCTAACATCCTTTTGCTGCCATGAAACTTTTTCAGCTGTTATCTGATCATCCAAAGACTTCACGTGTCCTAACAACAATACACGCCCCTCACTTACTTTAACAGTTACTTGAGGAAACAATCCCACTTTAAACAGCGCTTTATTAATTCTAATCAATATCGCAGTATCGTCTATAGTATCACCAACTGACCTATCTTGTAATGTAATGATTGCGCCTGTAGTGACAGCAAGACCAGCCATTATTCCAGAACAACCAGTTTGGTTTATCATTAATAAAATTACCAATAAAAAATTTACTAGAAGACGCATATGGAATAATAAAAGCATAAAGCGATAGAATTTATGCTATACAACTTTTTACAGTGTGTAAATAGTAAAATATTTTATACCTTTTTAAGATATAATATTATCTTAACACTTTAGTAATACCAAGATTTCAACAATAATTCAACAGAATTAGCATTTATCTAAAAACATTATCTAAATCAATCTTATCATTCAATTCACAAAAATATTTAGTTTTTTAATTATTTACTAATTCTGGAACTATAAACACAAATCCTGACTACCATCCACATGATTGAGTAGACATACATTTTAAGCATAACATGATCTTCAACAACTTATTTAATAACAATCTCTCAAAAAGACTTTCAATGTATATATTATAGTATAAAATAAAGTTAAGTTAAAAATATAGATCTTTATGAACATATACAGAACACACCTGTGCAATGAATTAAGGGAAGAACATATTAATCAGGAAGTAACACTTTCTGGATGGGTATACAGAAAACGTGATCATGGAAAAATCATTTTTGTAGATTTACGTGATTACTATGGAATAACACAATTAGTATTTAACGAAGCTGACAATGAAATTTTCCAACTAATCTCTTATCTAAAATTAGAAAGTGTAATTACAATAAAAGGTACAGTAGTAGCCAGAGATAGTTCTACCATCAATACTACAGTCAGTACTGGATTAATTGAAGTTGTAGTAAATCATGTTATAAATGAATCAGAAGCAAATCTCCTACCAATGAATATCGCATCAACTCAAGAATATCCAGAAGATATAAGATTCAAGTATAGGTTTCTAGATCTAAGGCGTGACAAAGTAAAACATAACATAATCTTAAGGTCTAAAGTTATCGCAGAACTAAGAAAAAGTATGGAAAGTATGGGTTTTATTGAAATACAAACTCCTATTTTAACATCATCATCTCCAGAAGGAGCCAGAGATTACTTAGTACCAAGCCGTATACACCACGGAAAATTTTACGCTTTACCTCAAGCTCCTCAGTTATTTAAACAGATATTAATGGTCAGTGGATTCGATAAATACTTTCAAATAGCACCTTGCTTTAGAGATGAGGATGCAAGAGCAGACCGCTCACCTGGAGAATTCTATCAGTTAGATATGGAAATGTCTTTTGTTACACAAGAAGATATATTCAATGTCATTGAACCAGTACTACTTAATATATTCAGTAAATTTTCAAACAAAACTATTCATAAAGAATTTCCAAGGATATCATATCACGATGCAATGTTGTATTATGGATCAGACAAACCAGATCTGCGAAATCCATTAATAATTCAAGATGTTACTGAAATCTTCAGAGATTCACAATTTAATATATTTAACTCAAACATAAAAAAAGGAATGGTAGTAAGAGCAATACCAGCACCTAATACAGCAAATAATCCACGTAGCTTTTTTGACAATAAAATTGAATTTGCAAAAACGTTAGGAGCACAAGGTTTGGGTTATATTACTTTCAATGATGATTCTTCTGCTAAAGGACCAATAGCTAAGTTTTTAGATGAAGAGAGATTAAATAAAATCAAGTCTATCTGTAATTTACGGACTGGAGACAGTGTA
Organism: Ehrlichia minasensis; assembly: GCF_004181775.1. Taxonomy (NCBI): domain Bacteria; kingdom Pseudomonadati; phylum Pseudomonadota; class Alphaproteobacteria; order Rickettsiales; family Anaplasmataceae; genus Ehrlichia; species Ehrlichia minasensis. Next base: position 10,643 of record NZ_QOHL01000025.1, on the reverse strand, counting down.
TTTTTTGTATCAGAAATAGAAGACAAAGCTGCAGAATTTGCAGGAGAAGTAAGAACCATATTGGGAACAGAGCTTAACCTCATTGAACTAAATACCTTTAGATTTTGTTGGATTGTAGATTTTCCATATTTCAAGTACGACAACAAGGAAAAATCTATTGGATTCTTTCATAACCCTTTTTCAATGCCACAAGGAGGTTTAGAAGCTCTAAATAATCAAGATCCATTAACTATACTTGCATACCAATATGATATAGTATGCAATGGTATAGAAATTTCCAGCGGAGCAATACGCAATCACAAACTTGATATTATGTACAAGGCATTTTCAATAGTAGGTTATACTCAAGAAATGGTAGATAAAAAATTTAATTCTCTTACACGTGCTTTCAAATTTGGAGCACCACCACACGGAGGAATTGCTCCAGGAATAGATCGTATGGTAATGCTATTAGCAGACGCAACAAACATTAGAGAAGTTATCTGCTTCCCACTTAATCAATCTGGAGAAGATCTACTTATGGATGCTCCATCAGAGATAGATGATAAACATTTAAAATTATTATCACTAAACATTACAAAAAAATCTTGATCAGTTTCAAGCAAGAAATATTTAAACCAACTATTAGTAAACATGGAGTAACATATATATACATCTGATTTTTATTTTAAAGTAATACACTATCTACATATAAGTAGTTTTAGCAATACAAGATTTCAACATTGAGAATAACTAAAACTTTAACATTACACTAATAACATACCTATTAGATACCTAAACTCATTTCATTATTCAAGTAATTACCATCAGTACAGAAGTATTTTAACAATGTCAGGATCAAATAAATATTGCTAATAATACCTTATTAATAAAATACTGTAATAGCTGCACGTATTATTAAGATACTTAAATTCATTTCACTATAAATAACTTACTATTAGCACAGAAGTATTTTAACAATGTCAGGATCAAATAAATATTGCTAAATAATACCTCATTAATAAAACCCTGTAGTAACTACACACATACTTAGATACTTAGATTTATTTCACTCAAAGTAACACAGTACTATGTATACAAGACAATTTAAAAATGCAATACCAATTTAAACATTGCAAATAATTCTGACTTTAATAGAATCTTAATAAATATTTCACAAAAATGATAATTTAGAAATTCAAATAAATGATGAAGCAACCAACAGCAGTAATATTTGACTGGTACAATACACTGATTGATACTAGTATCAACATTGATTGTATAATCTTCAATCAAGTACTAGATCAGATGGGATATAAGAACATAGACTTATATTCTATACCAAATTCTACAATACCAAAATACCTAACAACATTATTAGAAAAAAGATGGAAAGAAGCTATAACTTTGTATGAAAACAGTTTAGAGAAGTCACAAAAATTAGACAACTTTATGCTAAATGATGGAGCAATTGAATTGTTAGATACATTAAAAGAAAACAATATAACTATGGCAATTGTCAGTAATAAAAACGGGAAAAGTTTACGGTCTGAAGTACATCATAAAAATTTAACACACTATTTTGATTCCATCATTGGTTCAGGAGATACAGGAACTACAAAACCATCTCCTGAACCAGTATTGGCAGCATTAACAAATATAAATGTTCAACCAAGCAAAGAAGTATTTTTTATAGGAGATAGTATATCAGACATACAAAGCGCAACTGAAGCAGGTTGTTTTCCTATAAAATATGGCAGTACTACTACTATAAATAATGTTCTCTCTTTTTCAAATTTTGATGACATTCGTCACTTTATCTGCAAATTAATAAATATATGAATACAAAAAAAATTAAAGTTGCAAATATACTAAAAAGAGTATCAGCAAGTATCATTGATCATATAATTCTATCATTACTCAACTACCCAGTTGTATTGCTAACACATGACCTAACAATCATACCGTTTATTGTGAACTTAGTGATTAGCTGTTACTACTACACATATTTTTTATCATCTAAAGCACAAGCATCTATTGGACAAAAAACATTAAACATACACACTATACGTTGTGACAACAAGAAAATTGATGTTTGCTTAGCATTTGATAGGTCACTATCAGAATTTCTCTGCCCTACTATACTTATGACAAGCATACAAATCGCCAACATGAATATTAACAATGTGTTTATAACAAGCATTATATTCTTGATTACTATGCTAACATTAATAGTATCAGTAGTCTGGTACTTAATTGCTTTATTTTCACAAAATAATCAAACAATGCATGATATTATATTCAATACTATAGTAGTAGAAAATAAATGATTATCATGATAGTTTACCATACCATTAACAACATATAAGTTACATTACTCAATCAACATAGTGATTTTTTACCTACAATATACATTTATCATGTTATAGCACATTTTTATTGATGACTTATCATTAACAAAAACTACTAAAAAGAAAATTAATCAGCCAATACAACTAATACAGTAATTTTTATCAATATAATAAATCAACTAACATTTTTACATCACTTCTACTAATTAATTATTTTACAATAGTTGCACTACAGATAATTAGGTCTTATATTATACTAGCGAGGTAGTATAAATGACTATTATAGCATAAAAAACAAAATTTTTGTCGGTTCTCTTCATATGAGTGAAAAATTAATATATTACTTTAGTAAAACAAAATGTGACGGCAATTTAACATTAATGCATCTCTTGGGTGGTAAAGGCGCAAACCTTGCAGAAATGTGTAATATTGGTGTAGATGTACCACCAGGATTTACATTATCAACGACTTTATGCAACTATTATTATCAAAATAACAAATTACCTGACCAAGTATTTAGTCTAGTAGAAAATGCAATAGAGTTTTTAAATAATGAAGTAAATTTAAAATTTGGTGACAACGATAATCCACTATTACTGTCAGTCAGATCAGGCAGTGTAAGTTCTATGCCAGGTATGCTAGACACAATATTAAATGTAGGCTTAAACGATGAAACAGTAATAGGATTAGCAAAAAAAAGTGGTGAATTTTTTGCATATGATAGCTATCGTAGACTTATACAAATGTATGCTAACACAGTACTACAAGTAGAAAACAATCTATTTGAAGAAGTAATATACAAAAAAAAGAGAATAGCCAATATTCCTATAAATGCTCAAATATCAGATCCAAATATATTAAAAGAAATAATAGTTGAATTTAAGAAAATAGTAACTTTTCATACTAACACAAATTTTCCTCAAAATGTTCATGAACAACTATATAACTCAATAGATGCAGTTTTTAGATCATGGATGAACAAACGCGCAGTTGCATATAGGAAAATACACAACATACCAGATAATCTAGGTACAGCTGTTAATGTACAATCCATGGTGTTTGGTAATATGAGTCACAATTCTGCTACAGGTGTTGTATTCACTCGTAACCCATCAACTGGAGCACAAGAAATTTTTGGGGAATTTCTAGTAAATGCTCAAGGAGAAGATATAGTATCTGGAACTCATAGCCCATTGTCATTAGATAAAATGAAAGAATTAATGCCACAATCTTACAATAACCTAGAACAAGTATGTAAAAAATTAGAGTTACATTACCGTGATATGCAAGACATAGAATTTACAATAGAGAACGGTAAATTGTGGATTCTTCAAGCTAGAACAGGAAAACGCAGTATTCAATCTTCTGTAAAAATAGCAGTAGATATGGTAAAAGAGAATCTAATTTCAAAAACAGAAGCTATACTAAGAATTGATCATAAATCATTCAGCAAGTTATTCCATCCAACACTTGAAAACAATACAAATATAAATACTATTGCACGAGGATTGCCAGCATCTCCTGGTGCAGCCACTGGGTGTGTAGTTTTTACACCAAATGATGCAGAACTATTTAGAAAAGATGGTAGAAATGCTATACTAGTACGTCAAGAGACTAATCCAGAAGACATAAACGGGATGAACAGTGCAGTAGGCATTCTAACCTTAAGAGGCGGCATGACTTCACACGCAGCAGTAGTAGCTAGAGGTATGGGTAAACCTTGCATCTGTAGTGCAGCTGGTATATTTATAGACAAGAGCGAAGAATTCTTCTATACAAACACAGGACTCAAAGTATACAAAGGTGATAGTATTACAATAAATGGATGCAATGGTGAAGTAATTTTAGGCACTATTAAAACAGTCATTCCTAAGCTAAGTGAAAGTTTCTATACATTAATGCAATGGATAGATGAAATAAGAACATTGAAAGTAATGGCAAACGCTGATACACCAGAAGATACAGATATAGCTATGAGTTTCCAGGCTGATGGAATAGGGTTATGCCGTACAGAGCATATGTTTTTCTCACACAATAGAATAAGCATAGTACAAGAAATGATTGTATCTGACAATAAAGAAGAAAGAATAGCAGCATTAGACAAACTTGAAGTCATGCAAAAAGAAGATTTTAAAAAAATTTTCAAGTCTACACTTAGTAAACAAGTGACTATCAGATTACTTGATCCACCATTACATGAATTTCTTCCAGACAATAACAATGCTATAAGTGAAATTTCAGCAAGAACTGGTAAATCTTTAGAAAAACTAAAAAATAAGATTTTATATTTATCTGAAAAAAACCCAATGCTAGGGCACCGTGGGTGCAGACTTGCTATATCATATCCAGAAATATATGAAATGCAGGTTAGAGCAATATTTCTTGCAGTAAAAGAATTACAAGAAGAAGCTGGTATAACATGCATAGTACCAGAAATAATGATACCTCTAGTAATGGCTGAAAAGGAAATTATCATCATCAAAGAATTAATTAACAACATAGCACAACAGTTTGGCAATACTCAATATTCAATAGGAACAATGATAGAATTACCAAAAGCAGCTCTTATTGCAGATAAAATTGCTAAGCATGTCCAATTTTTTAGCTTTGGTACAAATGACCTTACACAAACTACCTTAGGAGTATCGAGAGATGATTCTGCAAATTTTATTGGAATATATCAAAACTTAGAAATAGTAAAACAAGACCCTTTTGAAACCTTAGATATTGAAGGAGTAGGCAAATTGATATCAATTGCAGTAGATTTAGGTAGAAAATCTTATCCAAACATTAAAATCGGCATATGTGGAGAACATGGTGGAAATTTTGAATCTATACAGTTTTTTTCTAAATTAAATTTAGACTATATTTCTTGCTCTCCTTATAGGATACCAACAGCAAGATTAATAGCTGCACAATCAGCAATCATTAATCAAAATATGTAAAACTTTATTTTATAACTCAGTAAGTATCATGCACACCAAAAAGTGTGTCATAGTAATTTTTTAGTGAGACTTATGCACACTAGTATTGTTACACACACATAAACAAGCATTGCATACCCACTTTAATGTGAAATTATAAACTCACAAAAACACTAGTAAAATTTACAACTACTTCCCCAAATAACTAATTGAAATATTTCATTTTATCACACAGATTCTCTTTATAAAAAAATCAATACAATAAATTAAATTTCTGTATAACTGCTAATATCACAAGATTACTTTTTATTTATAATTATATATAAAAAATACTTTATTTAATAATTATATTACTATTTTAATATTTTTATTATGTTATAATTGATTTAATTTCATTATAAATAAAGTATATTATTAACTTTAAATATTTCATAAGCATATTTGATATAGTAAAGTTGAGATATATTTTCTATTAAAGGTAAATAAAATGTGTATTTTCGGAGCAGATAAAATTATTCCACCATATATTCCAGCAATAGGAACAGGAAAAGGATATAGCCCAGACGGAATAGCAATACCCAGAAATTCTAAAGAAATTTTAAAAAATAAAATTACTCCAGGTACAAAACCATTAGTAGTATTTATCGGTGGAGCATTAGATGATACGACAAGACTCGTATTACGTTTATACGCCAGATATTACACACAAAATCACGATCACCAAGACATAGCATATGCAACCTGGGGATCATCAGCAACAATCCCTATAATAAAAGCTTGGTATGAAGCACAGCAAAAAATTTGCCTTGTAGGACACAGTTGGGGAGGAGATTCTGAATATAAGATAGTAAAAAAACTTGAAATGAATACCATAGATTTAATGTGTACTATAGATCCTGTATCACGTGCAGGAGTTGGTGGCAAATTACCAAAGCCTCAAAACTTAAAAAAGTGGTACAATGTTGCAATAGACTACAAAAAAGTAAAATTTTCAATTAATAACCTTATTGCACAAACAGGAGGTCCATGGTTCTATTGCATGTATGCAGATAATAATTTTATAGTAGATACAGTAGAAATCAATGGACATTTAGTTTCAGCAGATCATGCAATGGCAGAAGCTTTATTCTTTAAATATTTTAATGATTATGTAAAAAATTTTGCTACACAAGAATAGTATAAAATACACTACAGTAAGTACTACTAAGCAGATTATACAATTAGTTACTAAGTGTAACGTTATAATTTTCAGTTTAACTAATTTTTAGTACACATACATAATTTACTGCACACTAAAATATTTTATACCTGAGATTAAAAATACAAGATATTGAAAATACCACTTAAGACACTTTACTTTAAACAGCTTTGTTGTTATCTATAGTTTAAGTATGGTAGTAACGGGGTCTATGCATTTTTTTAATTATTTAACATCAGAATTTACTTTGGTGTGTATAGTCTTATTACCATTTATATCTGCAAGCCTGATATTAATGCTCAAGAAAATAAGACATTCACAAGAGATTATCAGTATTACTTCTTCATGTACTTTATTTTACATGATACTCAAAGCATATAAATTTTATACAAAACACAATTCAGAGCTATACATAAAATTATATGAATTCATTAACCCCAAGATATATCTTGCATTTAAAGCTGAAATACTAAGCATGATATTCAGTTTACTGGCTTCATTTCTATGGATAATTACTACTATCTATAGTATCAGCTATATGAAAAATAATGATAACAATAATAAAAAACAATCTCTTTTTTATACATGTTTTTCAATAAGCATTGGATGTACAATGGGTATAGCATTTTCAGCAAATTTGCTAACGTTATTTATATTTTATGAGCTACTTACTATTAGCACATATCCTCTCATTACTTATTACATTAACGATCAATCACAAATTTCTGGCAGATACTATATAGGAATACTATTAGGAACTTCAATGCTATTATTTTTACCAGCAATTATAATAACATATAATATCAGTGGTACATTAGATTTCACAACAAATGGCATACTACCAGACAATATTTCTAACCCTTTACTCATTACTCTATTATTATTATTCATCTATGGAGTTGGAAAAGCTGCATTAATGCCCATACATTTATGGCTACCACAAGCTATGGTAGCCCCTACTCCAGTTAGTGCATTATTACACGCTGTAGCAGTTGTAAAATCTGGAGTATTTACCATAATAAAAATTTTATTGTATATTATAGGGCTAAAAAACTTAAATACAGTTCAAGAACATTACAATATACTGACGTATATTTCAGGAGCTACAATTATATTAGCATCCTTAGTAGCAATAAAACAAACCAATTTAAAAAAATTACTAGCATATTCAACAATTTCACAGCTTTCGTACATAATAATAGCAGCATCATTATATACAGAATATGCAATTAAAGTTTCTATGTTTCAAATGATATCTCACGCTTTCGCAAAAATTACATTATTTTTCACTGCCGGCGCAATATATACCAAAACAGGAAAGAAATACTTACATGAACTACATGGGATAGGCAAGTCTATGCCTATTACTATGATTGCATTTTCCATTGGTGCTATTGCAATGATAGGCATACCTCCATCCCCTACATTCTATGGCAAATTTCTTATTATTTCTGAAGCATTACAACAAAAGAATTTCTTAGTCATAGTAATATTAATATTAAGTACCGTATTAAATACTATGTATTTTCTTCCCATAATATACAATGCATTCTCTACATCTCACAGTTTTAAGTATGCAGAAGCTCCATTACCAATGCTAATAGCTATAATCATAACTGCAACATGCACATTGTTACTATTCATCATCCAATATATAATTTTTAGCACGATAGATGATTTTTTGCAGTCAATTTTTAAAGCTTAACCCTAATATTATGTTACTATTTATTTCATAAAAATTGTCATAAATTAAACATTCATATGATTTTATTTATGAAAAATAATATTTTACTATGATATAACAAACTAATAGTACTATATATCAAGTATAATGCTACACCATATATTAAGATTATCATCTATATTAACAATCCAATCAATGTTATTTATTGACTATAGTTAATGATTATATTACCCTAGAGGTGTATAGTATAAGTTACTTCTGATCTAGGAATACAATAATTATGGACGGATTCCACCTAAACAAAATATTTACAGCAATTTTGTTTTCATCTTTTATAATACTTTTCATTAGCAATGTTGTAGACTTACTATACAATCCTAATCCACACGCTGAACAGGTAAGAGGATATCAAATAAATATTGAGGAACAACCAGTCAACACAGAAACTAATAGCGCAGAGACACAAACTGACATTGAAACTCTTATAGCACAAGCTGACATTACAAAAGGTAAAGAAATAACAAAAAAATGCATATCTTGTCATACTTTCGAAAAAGGTGGAGCAAATAGAGTTGGGCCAAACTTATGGAATATAATAGGCAATAAAAAAGCACATTTAGGAGACAAATTCAACTACTCAAAAGCAATGCTCAATAAAGGTGGTACATGGGAACATCAAGACTTATTTGAATTTTTAACAAAACCTCAAGCATACATTAAGGGTACACGTATGGCATTTGCTGGAATATCAAAACCTCAAGATGTAGCAGATTTAATTGCATATCTAAAATCCTTAAATTAAGTGCTTGATTACACAAAACTAAGCAGTACATGTTGTATCTAGAAACTAAAAGTAAACAAAGTATTTCACTTAAATACAAGATATACTAAACAAGCCATTTCATAAATATTCAGCAATTAGAAAAATATATCTAACCATGCATATTTTCTACTTCACATAACTTACATATTACTCACAAACAAGGAATGGAAAATAAAAGCATTTTTTATATTTTCCGGTTGATTTAACTCTAATATACAATATACTCAGTTAATCACTTTACATGATTATCACATATCAACTAGGTAAAACATGTCGGTTATGCAACACCTAACATTATCCTATGCACAAAATTTACATATTGCATATAAACAATTAGTAGGAGATAAAGCATCTATTATATTTTTCGGTGGATTTAATTCTAATATGCAAGGTACTAAAGCAACTGCTTTATATGATTATTGTAAGTTACATAATTTAGGACTCATCATATTTGACTATCTAGGACATGGAGAATCAGACGGTGAATTTACTGATTATAACATTAGTGATTGGTATAAAAACTGTGTAGAAGTAATGAATCAGCTAGCTCCAGTTGATAAACCACAAATTATTATAGGATCCAGCATGGGAGGATGGCTGATGTTACTTGCAGCAATATCTAACCAAGACAAAGTATCACACCTTATTAGTCTAGCTGGTGCTCCTGATTTTACTGAATCTTTGATTTTTCAAAAATTAAATGTAATACAAAAAGATGAATTATATAAAAATGGCAAAATAACTTTGTATGCAGATAGCGATAACACGCATCCTTATCTTATAACACGCAATTTAATAGAAGATGGACGAAAACATTTACTGCTACACCAGGAATCAATTAATATTACTTGTCCAGTAACACTTATCCATGGTATGAGAGACGATATAGTACCATATCAAGTTTCTATTACTTTAGCAGAGAAAATTAAATCAAATAACATTAACTTACATTTAATAAAATCAGCTGACCACAAGCTATCAGATGATAATTCAATCAATATAATGCTTAGATATGTAAAGGAAGCAGTATGCCAAAGTTGTTAAGCTTTTTATACAAATGACAAGATACAAGTATGCTTCTAATAGAAATTTATATTAGATTTTCACTAATAATAATTAGTAAAACTTTACTTATTTTATAAAAATATTCTATATATATTTAGACAAACACATAAGATGTACTACAAAACTTTTAATAAACTTCGCAGTACTTTAACAACTTAACATTAATTATAAGTGCTTATAAAAGTTCCTCACATATATTATCTAATTCCAACATATATCACTCACTATACACTGCTACATAATATAACAAATATCCGTAGCATAACACATATAAAACGCTAAAATCAACATTAATACTATACTTTATAAATTGACTTCATTACTTAAAAAAACACTTATCATGCTATAGCACAAACTTATATATAACATATCCACAAAAGTGATACATAGATAACAAAATATCGCAAACTAACTCATATAAATGATATATTCTAGCTATATTTCTAAATACTTTAAACAACAGATTCTATAACATGCATTATAAAGTCAAAACTGATATAAGTAAGAGATCATTACAAATCACATTGCTAACTGATTAAATGCATACATTTAACTTTAGCTAATTCCTTACAAATAAATTTACTATAAAATTCTATACAGAGAATATAACAGGCCAATT
>NZ_QOHL01000054.1:0-1141 GCF_004181775.1 Ehrlichia minasensis | reverse complement strand
TGGAGTAAAGTTCAGTGGATTTATGTCATCTGCGACAGTCACTTTATTTGATAAAAAGCCTGTCGTTGTTTTACCAAGCGGGTCATTGAAATCGTTTCTCGCGGGAAAAGATAAAAAAACCCGCAAACAGCGTCATAATCTGAGAGTAGCTTTTAACAAAGAGTTAGTAGTTTTAAGGCACATGCATCTTGTATACTTACGCAATATTTGTAAAAGTATGTTTACGGTAACTGCTGGTCGATTGTATTGTAGTCAATACCTAGTGGAAAGTTTAATCGTGCAACAGACAGGAGATCCAGCTTTATTCTATTTTCTTATAAAAGCTTCTTGCATATTGACTTGTGCACAGTTGTGCAATAATGCTGCAGTGTGGCGCAGCATTTTTTATAATAATTATTTTTTATTAGATGCAAGTTCATTGGACAATGTTGTTATAGAACTTATAGGTTGTATGCAGCCTGGTAGTGCAACTCGGTTAAGAGTGTGTGTTCCTGTTGTTTATGAGAAGTATATGCGCTCTAAACCTAGGATACTACGTGATCCACAGTATTTTCGAAGATTACTGTCTCTGTTATGTCGGCTTGTCAATATGAGGTTATGTGTTTCTGGAATTTCTGAGCAAGTATTGGATTTTGCAATAGTAAATGTTAGTTCTATGTTTGGTTGTATGTATTTAAATTATGCAAATGTTGTAGGACTCCCGGTTGAGACTGACATTGACGAAATAATTAGTAATATAAAATCGAATAACCTTAAGAAAGGAGTTTTGGGAAGGCAATGTTTTTTATTGTTTATACAGTTTAGCAATATATATGGTGTAGTTCTTAATGATACTAGTACAATGCAAATATGTGGTATGGATTTTCCACCGATACTTGTGCAACAATGTTCTGAACACTTTACTAGTCAAGTTGCAAGTGCTATTGCTTCTGGTAGTATGGGTTTTCATGTTGTCATGCAGAATATATCTATGCGGTTGTGTGCGCTGGTCGATAGAATGAGTATAGCGGCTTGTGAGGAAGAGATAAGTGCATATGCTGAAATATATGATAGGATGATAAAGGGTTCTAATGTTGGTGAAGATAAAGGACAGCAAAGATAGATGTTTGTATAAAATAAATGTGGTTCTACAAAATTAAGG
>NZ_QOHL01000024.1:0-18460 GCF_004181775.1 Ehrlichia minasensis | reverse complement strand
TAAACCACCTGAGAAACCTGCAGTTCAATTTTTTGATTGGGATAGTAAGAGTTATAAGGAGAAAGATCCTTTTCTTGAGCAAGAGGCTGCGAAAGGTAAGGATCAAGATAAAGGGCCTTTGGAGTCTGGCATTGTACAACAAGGTTTAGAGGATGCAGAAGAACAACTTGTTAAATTGGCTAAAGAAATTAGCCTAAGTGACTTAGGTGCAGCAGGTCCATTAGAAAGTAGTGTTGAACAAGTAGATGATAAAACAGGTGGACCCGGTACTGTTAAACCAAGTACTCAGCTGACTGGTGTAGGTACGGTGCTTGTAAGAGTGGATCCTGAAAAACAAGGTAAGAAAAATATTGTTTATAGCAAGGACAGTTTAATACCTTTGCATATAGATAAATATTCAACATTATCTAATCAAGAATATCGTGTTGCAGCTAATAAATTTAAAAACAAATTATTTGTTTTTCAAAATGCGCATATTAACTATTGTTGTGATATTCTAACGAGTATATTTTATGTAAAGGATCTTAGGGTTCATGTTAATGCACAGCTAGAAGGTTTATTAGGCAAAGTAACAGATCCTCAACTCTGTATTTTTATAGTTAAAGTTGGTTTGCTAATAAATTTTGCAGCAGTCTTTCCTGATAATAATTTTTGTGCTGCTATAACTTATAATGCACGACTGTGTTGGGATAAAGCTATAGTCAATACACTCTTAAGAAAATTCCTTGCATATATTAGCAATGGAAAATTCGACATACCTGTACTTCATTTTTATTTTTCTAGAATATTGCCTTCGCCTTCAGAGAATAGAGCAATGCATAGTCCAGTTTTTTATAGAAGGGTGTTATGTATATTGTGTGAGCTCGTAAAGTTGAGGTTATGTGATCCAGATTGTGCAAATCGGCATGGTGTGTTAGAGTTTGGGATAGTACATTGTGCAATGTTATTGGGTACTATGTATAAACATTATGGAACACTTGCTCGGTCTTCTGGAAGGATTGGCAGCGGTGTTAATTTTAGTATATTGGTTACTCATATGGGACCAGCAAGCCCTCATAGAGGAGTTTTTGGGAAATTATGTGTAGCTATATTACGTAAACTAACGTGTATGTATAGTTTACACTATAATGAATCAATACTGATTGAAGGTCTGCATGTACCAGCTGGGATTGTTTTAAGTGCCTCTGAGAATTTTTGTGATAGAGTTAGGCAATGTGTTAATAGTGGTGGTATAGATTTTGGTATAATTATCGATGATATGGCTATGCAAGTTTGTCTATTGCTTGATAAAATGCATTTAGCTGCTATAGAAGAGGAGATAGTATCATATAGTATGCTTTATCACAAGCTAATGAATGATCATGGTGGTGACAAACATCAAGGCCCTAGTAGATAAGAATTTATCGATTTTAAAATTTTTGTCTAGTTAAATTGCAGTATGATTAAATGTTATGTATGTGTGCTTAATGTAAACTATGTTAAAGTAATCAAGTTTTGTGTAAGTGTATTTTTGTCTAGTTAAAGCAGTATAATAAAATGTTATGTCTGTGTGCTTAATGTAAACTGTGTCAAAGTAATCAAGTTTTGTATAAGTGTGTGTTTTTATAATTTCTAGTAATGTTAGTATTTTTAGCATTTGTATCTGTTGTCGTTAGTACTGCGGCTGCACTGTTATTTAAATGGATTACTAATGCTGATTGAAATAAAGAAAATCAATAAGAGAAATAGAAGAAACATGATAAAAAAAACTGTGTGCAAGGGTCTGATATAGATAGTCATAGTTAAAGGTAGAATGTGTGATGAAAATAACATGTCTAGTAGAGATATGAATAGTGGTAGAAAAAAGAAGAGATCAAGTCTTAGTAAGAAAGGTGTATAAAAAATAGACAAAACCTATAAGCTAAGCAAAACAGTACAGATTCTGTGAGGCAGTGAGACAACATATTGTTAATAATAGTATGAGTTTTGATATTGTGATAAATGATTTTGCTATGCAGATTTGTTACTTAGTCGATAACATATATTTAGCTGCTATTGGAGAAGAGTTATAGTATGGCTTATGATAAGGTATGCATGGTTCTGATAGTGCCAAAGTTCAAGGCCCTAGTAGATAAGAATTTATCGATTTTAAAATTTTTGTCTAGTTAAATTGCAGTATGATTAAATGCTATGTCTATGCGACTAGCGTAAGTTGTGTGAGAATAATCAAAATGTGTTTTATGAAAAGTACTGTAGTAATACTACACTGTTATTTCAGAACATTGCTGTTGATTATAAGTACTTATGTATTTAATACTTAATACTTTTTAGGAATAATCAGCTTGTTAATGTATTTTTGTTATTAAAAAGCTGAAAATATATTTATTATAGTTTTTATCAGATAGTTTTTTTATAACATTAAAAAAAAATGTTAAAATATTATAATCTGGAAGAAAAATTTAAATTCTTTTTATCTTGTGTAAGTGTGTGTTTTTATAGTTTCTAGTAATGTTAGTGTTTTTAGCAGTTATATCTGTTATTGGTGGTGCTGCAGCTGCAGTGTTACTTAAATTGATCGCTAATGCTGATCAAAACGAAAAAAATGAGAATGAGGAACAGAAGGATACTGATGAAGAAAAATGTGTGCAAGAATCTGGTAAAGGTGACCATAGTAAAGGTAAAACGCGTGATGGGAATACCACTCCTGAAAATGTAAGTAGCGGTAAAAGAAAGAAGAGATCAAGGACTAGTAAGAAAAGTGCGCAGGAAATAGGCAAAACTGGTCAAGACAAGCAAAACAGTGCAGATACTTCATCTGGTGAGAATGCTAATGGAGAAAAGGATGAGGGAAAGTTAAGTGGTAAAGCACAAGTAGTAATTCCTAAGAAGAATGTACAAGAACAGAGTGAAAATAGTCAGGATAGAAAAGCACAAAATGGAAGTGCAACATCTGGTGAAAATGTAAGGAGTAGTGGAAAAAGGAAAAAGTTAGGACATGGTGGACAAAGTGTACAGGAGATTGGTAAAGCTGATCAAGCTAAACAAGACGGTACAAATGTTGTATCTAGTAAAAATGTGAAAAAGAATAAGAGTGGATTAAAGGAAAGAGATGTTCAGAGTAAAGATGAGAGACATAGTACTGAAACTACATCTAGTGAAGGTGTAAAATCTGAAGAAGAAAGTAAAAAAGGATTAGAGCAGAAAGCGCAAGCAGCAGATGATAAATTTTATAGAGATGTTCAGTGTGAAGATAAGAAACATGACGCTGAGTCTGATGGAGACTTGACACATCAGGCTGGTAGTAGTGATATACCTATCCAAAGTGCAAGTGAGCATACTGATACACTTGCTCAAAGGAAAAAATCTGATCAAAATATAGGTAAGGATGTTGTAGGGAGTGGTGATACTCCACAAGCGTCTAGTTCGCTGGATCAATATTTAGCTCTAGGTGCAAGACCAAAAGAGCGTTCTACTAAATCTACTAAAGGAAAAATACCTAAGCCAACTAGTAAACCTGCAGTTGAATTTTATGATTGGTCTAGTAGACATTATGGGGAAGAAGATCCTTTGCTTGTTCAATCTGCGAAAGAATCTGTTTCTGTGGTTAAATCTACAGCTGGTGGAGAGGATGTTTCTACATTGTTAGGTGCTGCTAAAGTTCAACAAAAACCTAGTAAAAGTACTACTAGTACGGGTTTAAGTTTAGTTGTGGAAAGTCAAGATACTCACGCTGAACAACCTACGAATTTGGAAGAAATTTCTTTGGGTACACAGCAAGTAACTATTCTTGGATCTATAGGTCAAAGAATATCAGATCCTATAGGAAACACTGTGGCAGCATCTAGTGTTGTGCAAAAAGTATGTGATAAAGATATACAAAAAGGTGAGAGTAAGGAAACTGTTGGTGATAGTCGATCACAAGGTTTTAATCAGCATTTAAAATCTTTGAAAGTATCTAAAGTTAGTGTAAGAGATAGCAAAAATAAACAATCAGTTATTGATTTTAATCAAAATGTATTACCATCTGCTCTTGATATTTTAAAATATGCTGGTAAAAAGCCTCTAAGAAGGCAGGCAGCACTTAACTTTAAGTTTTGTGCTTTAAAAATGATGCACTTGAAATATTGCTGTGATATGTCTAAAAAAATATTTTTAATGCAAAAGGGTAAGATATATACTTGTGACAGAGTTCTATCTTTTTTGAGACTTAACATTCCAAATTATAGAATGTGTATTTTTGTACTTAAGCTTTTTTATGTGTTGAATTGTACTGAAATTATAAGTCAACCTACCTTTTGTAAAAGTTTAGTTTATAATGCATATTTTTTTCGTAAACCATCAATACTATGTAGTTGTATTAGCGACCTGCTTGTTACTATGCAACATGGCTACCCAAGTATGGATGCAGTACGTGGGGTATTATATCGTTGTCATGTTAGAGTGCTTTCCCAAAATAATACAAGTACATTACATGGAGGGGCATTTTTTTCTGAGTTATTACAAGTGTTGGTTTGTCTTGCATCTATTAGATTAAGTGTACCAGATTGTCTAGCTGAAGAATTAGACTTTACAATAGTAGGTTGTTCTATGCTGCTTGGTAGCTTGTATAGTAATTATAAACACATTGCAGGTCTTGAAATAAATCTTACTAAGGAATCTGGTATTGGAGCATTACTCGATTGCATGGGATCAACTGGTCCTTGTAGAGGAAAATTAGGTACCATATGTTACTATATGTTGTGTAATATGCTGTATATGTATAATGCAAGTTATAATACTGATGTATTAATGTGTGGTGTTTGTTTACCAGCAAGGTTGGTAAAACAATGTTCTCAATATTTTTACAGTAAGGTCGAAAATAGTGTAGGAAATGGTACTATGGGTTTTCATGTTATAATAGAAGATCTGTCTATGCTTATTTGTAGCATGCTTGATAGATTTAATTTAGCTGCTTTTGAGCGGGAAATACAGGCATATGCTGACTTATATGATATGGTAATACATAACTCTAATGTGATGGAAAATCAAGGACTTGAAAGATGAAAGTTTGTAATTTCGAAGTTTTGTTTAATAAAAAAATATCATATCTGGTTGAAATATGTATGTAATAGATATCATGTAAGGACAATTACAATTGAGCGGGAAATACAGGAATGTTCTGACTTATATGATATGGTAGCATAACTCTAATGTTGCGGAAAATCAAAGACTTGGAGGATGAAAGTTTGTACTTTTTAAGAAGGGAATTGTCTGTTGGTCCTGATGAGCAGCATTATTTTGCTTGTAATACAAGGGTAGGTATGCATGGTTATGATAGCCCGGTAGAAATAATGCAACCTAGTAGTAATTTGCCAGGTAGTCAATTAAGTGAAAATACTTATGTACAAAATTATTCTGCTGTTGGTGCAAGACCAAAAATGAGTTATGGCGGTTAACAAAAAAGGAATGTGCAACGTGCTACTAATTTACCAAATATAGGTAATAACTCTAATAGTGTAATTAATGATTGCTTTACACAGCATTGTTCAACATTAAATAGTAAGTAGTATATCTGCAGCTGAGCTTGTTACTTGTCATGCAAGGCAATTCGGTGATTTCATAAAAAGCGCTTACGTAAGGTTACTGCAGAAAAAATATAGTCAACTAACCAACGATTTAAAGGGTGTTTGTATAAATTTATAAATATGCAGTTTATATATTGCTGTGAAATGCTACAGAAGCTTTTTTGTATGCAAGATAATAGGTTATGTGTTACATACTGAGGTTTTGTTGATAAATTTGCAACATTAAAATTTGTGTGTCCTGGTACTTAAACTTTGTTTCACATTATGTTGTACAGTGCCATTAGACCGACAAAATTTTTGTAATACTGTAATCTATAATGCTCGTGTTCATGAGAAATACTTATTGGATATGTTGATTATGAAAGTTTATGAAGGTATGCAGTATGAAGGATTCAAATTTCGTCATTTCAAACAAATATTGTATTGTCAGTATCTCAACAGGTTGAGTTTTAGTGATGTAATGTTTCGTGATGGAGATTTTTTCGTGGTATATATGTATTATTGTGTGAGCTTAGCTACCTGAGGGTAAATAGTATATTGTCGTCACATGATATATTGGATTTTGCAATAGTAAGTTGTGCGATTATATGTGGTAGTATGTAAAATAAGAAACCAAGAGTTGAGGAACGTGATATTATGTGTTTAGTTGAACATATGAAATCAACAGGGCATCAAAGAGGGGTATTTGGTCAATGTGTTACGATCTGTTATATCAAAGTGCGGTATATGTATAATATGGATAATAATAAATTAGTTAAACTTCATAATATGTTATTTCCAAGTGCACTGTAGCACAATGTTCTCTAGGTTTTTGCGAGAGAGCTGAAGAGCATATAGCTGAGGGTACTATGTCTTTTAACATGATTATGACAGGTATTGCTAGTTGTATTTGTAGAATGATGGGTGGATATCACTTAGGTCCTTTTAAGTATGAAGTAGCTTCATATGCTAACCTGTATGATGATATAGTACGTAATCTTGATAAAGGTTCTAGTAATCAAAGATAGAAGTTTTGTCATGCTGAGAATTTTGTTCAGTTATGAAAACATATGTGAGTGAAAATCTGAAGTACAGTATTTTCTTTGGTAAAGGTAATATAATAGATAGAAGATACACTTAACTTTTTTTGTATAGATAAATTCTGCAAATGAGTTTAAATATGAAGTAAATTAATGACTAAGCTGTGTGATGAATACAATAAGTGATCTTGATAAAGGTTCTAGTAATCAAAGATAGAAGTTTTGTCATGCTGAAAATTTTGTTCAGTTATGAAAATGTATGTGAGTGAAAATCTGAAGTATATGATGCCTTATAGCAAGACTATCTTGGGTAGAATTTGTGTAGTTGTGGTTATTATGTATTTCATAAGAAGTGTTACTGTGGCATTTATTCACAGTGTTACTATTAAGTAATATATCCTACTAGTTTTAGGAATAAAAGTATTTTTATTGCTTATATACTGCGGTAAGTAGTTATTAAGGTAAAGTTATGTAGCTAATCTGTTAATTAATTTCTTTAGAATTTTTTTATAAATTGTAACGTTATTGTTAATATATCTTGTTAGATTATTATAAACATAGTATTAATTATCAAAATTTGAACTATTTTTTAATATATATGTTGTTAGTTATGAGACTTTTAAATAAAGTATTGCGTGGTTTAATGTATAGTGTTGATCAATGTGAAACAAGTGAAGAAAATTATGAAAGAAAAGAACAAAATAGTGATGAGGAATCAAAAGGAATTGATAAATATAGTCAATATCAATCTAAAATGTGTGATGTCAAAACTTCGTCTGAGAAAAATTTAGAAGCAGGTGGGATTTATAACTTGCATCATCAATCCAATGATGAAGAAGATCTTAGTAGATCTGAAGTATTCCATAATACTGGTCTACATTCTGAAATTAGTGATACAATACAATCATCTGATTTACAAGCTGAGTATTTACGTCAGGGTGCAAGACCAAAAGTATGCTCTAGTAAACCTACTGAAACTAAGAAACCTAATTGCATTAAAAACCCTGCAGTTGAGTTCTATGATTGGTCTAATAAATGTTATAAGGAAATAGAGCCTTTGCTTGTTAGAGTTAAAAGGAAATCTAAGGTAGGAAATATTCAATCAATAACTAGTGTAGCACAGTCTCAATCTACTGAGGAAGTGTTGTTTAAATCTAGTAGTGTTGAAATTGAACAAGTATCTGAAGAAGGATTAACTTTTGGTCCTGTATTACTGGAAGCTGATAAAGCAAATGAACAGTTAGTTGAAGTAAGTGAAATGAAATACTTAGGATCTATTATACCTAAGAGTGAAACATTAAAATCCCATTCAGAGTATACGCAATGTGATTTAGAAGATACGTTTTTATCTGATGTAGTTGATTATGAGCAAGAACAAGAAATCATTAAAATGTTCGAGCAAGTTGGTTTTGAAGATATAAATCAATCTTTAATTGTGTCAGATTTATGTGATGCAGGCGTATCAGAAAGTAGTGTGAAAAAATCTAAAGATAATAAGGCTTTAAATGTGTGTATAGAATCTGTAGAAGCATCAAGCGTTACTATGAGTCAAACTGCTTCTTGTAATAAAAGTGCAATGGAACACTTACAGAATGGTGGGATAAAAGCTGATGATGTGGAATGTGGAAGGAGCCTGCAAAGGCAATACCAGAATAGATTGTATAGTTTTATGGATATGCATTTTAGGTATAGTTGTGATATTATTGAAGAGATTTTTTATGTGCAGGATAATAGAGTATTTCTTCATGACAATATAATGAATTTTTTAGTGAGTGAAGTGTCGGATTATAGATTGTGTGGTTTTATACTTCACCTTTATTCTGTATTGCATTGTACATTACTATTAAATCGACCTGAATTTTGTGATAACCTTATTTATAACAGATATGTTGGTGCAACTTCAGTACTGAATGTGTGTCTTGTAGACCTTCTTACTAATATCCAAAGTACAAGCATGTCTTTTTGTAGGTTAAAGGAAATTATGCATTATCATCATGTTCAGAGATTCCCTACAATTGTGACGTGTTATAGCAGTAATTTTTTTTCTGATGTATTACAATTATTACGTAGTCTTGCATCTGTTAAATCAGGTAGCACAAATTGTTCACGTAGAGTATTAAACTTTGCAATAGTAAGTTGTGCAATAATTCTTGGTAGTATGTATAGTAAAATGAAAGTTACATCGTCTAGGACAAGGGTTAATGAAGACAATAAACATACAGAGGTTTTTGGTTTAATGTGTTACTATGTGTTATATAAAATGCAGTATATGTATGATGTACATAGTAATATGATGGTTGTAATAGATGATCTATATTTTCCTAGTATGCTGATAGAACAATGTTCTGTAAATTTTCTTAATATAGCTAAAGCGCGAATTGCTAGTGATAGTATGGATTTTGATGTTATTATGGATGATCTAACAAATAGCATTTGTTTGTTAATGACTAAAGATAACTTAGCTGCTTTTGAGCAGCATATAAAAGAATATGCTTGTGTGTATGATAGCCTGGTATATGATTTAGATAAATTTCATGGGAATGCAAGATAGAGTTTTATAACTTTAAAAGTTTATTATTTGGTTGATAGAAAATTCATCAGAATTGAGAGACTATGTTTATAGTGTCTTTAATATAAGTTGTGTATAACGTGGTTACTTATTTTGTGAGAACTATGGTAGTTTATTCTATTGTTTCAGAATATTGATCTCATGATGTTGATAATTTTCTGTTTTTAATATGTAAAAGAGTTTTTACATATTTCGTATGGTTACAGGTTAGAATAATAATACTATATATTAATTTATAAGCAGAATCCCTATGGCATATCTTGTGAAGATATTGAAAATATTGTAATATTAATTATGAAGAATTTAAACTTTCTTATTTATTGTTTTGGTGTGTGTTTTTATAATTTCTGGTTATGATATTAATATTATTAGCAATTATATCTTTTTTTGGTGGTGCTGTAGCTTCAGTATTGCTTAGATTACTTGTTAGTTCTGGGATAGGTAGAAATAGTAACAAAATATCTGGAAAAGATGAACGTTCAGAAAGTAATGAAAAAAGTTTACAAGAGGCTGGAAAAACTGGTCAAGATCAAGCTAAAGTGCATGGTGTAGAAATTGTGCGTACTCAACAAGTACAAGGTGGTAAGAAAAAGAAGCGTTCAAGGCATAGTAAACAAGAGGTACAAGAGTCTGATAGAACTGGCCAGCAACCTGCAAAAGATAGTGAGAATACTGCGTCTAATGAGAATGTAAGAGAAGATGGAAATGCTAAAGAAGGTTCAGTGGAAGAAATACAGCAAAAAGTTAGTAAGCAAGATATTCAGGGAACTAGTAAGGGTAGTCTAGATCAACCTGTAAAAGATGATACAGATACCGCGCCTGGTAAAGGTATAAAGAAGAGGTCGAACTCTCAAAAAGAGTTAAAGAAAAACGCACAATCAAAAGGTGAGAAAAAAGATATAGAAGAACCTAATAAAACTGTTCAAAGCCAGCAAGAAATAAGTAGGCTATCTGTTCAGGAAAATGTGGGGAATGTTGGAACTAGTATTGGTGATGCTGGTGTACAGCATACGAGTGGTCAGACGCTTGCAGTAAATGTTGGAAGTGAACCCTCTCAATATTTACCTCTAGGTGCAAGGCCAAAAGTATATACTGATAGAACTTCTAGAGGTAAGAAACCTAGAAAAACTAGAGTTAAACTTGATGATTGGTCTAGTAAGCATTATGAAGATAAAGCCGATGTGCCTATACAGGCCGCAAAAGAATATAAAGAAGGGATTGAAAAAGGCAGTATAACTGCTCAAACTTCTGAAAAGCCTGTTGATAGTTTTCAAGTTGAGCAAAAGCATGATGGTAGTGCCACTGATGACAATCTTGATGTATCTCAACAACCTGATTGGGGTAAAGTTGAAGCAGATGAGAGTTTAGCTGTACAAGAACCTGGTGCTCAAGTTGAACAATCTCCGTCTATAAAAGGTAAAAAACCTATAAAAGCTGCAGTTAAACTTGATGATTGGTCTAGTAAGCATTATGAAGATAAAGACGATGTGCCTATACAGGCCGCAAAAGAATATAAAGAAGGGATTGAAAAAGGCAGTGTAACTGTTCAAACTTCTGAAAAACCTGTTGATGATCCTCAAGTGTGGCAAAAGCATGATGGTAGTACCACTGATGACAGTCTTGATGTATCTCAGCAACCTGATTGTGGTAAAATTGGAGCAGATGAGAGTTTAGCTGTACAAGACCTTGGTACTCAATTTGAGTCTGTAGGAGGAGTATTTACACAAGAAGAAGATATTGTTAGTGCTGTAGAACAGTTAAGTTTGGATGAATTAGGTGCTGCAGTTCGTGTAAATCCAACAGTATTTGATCAAAGTATGCTTCTAGAAGAAAGTTCTTTAGGTATACAAGAAGAGGATGTATCTGGTGTTGTAAAACAAGTACCTGCAGGACCATCTGGTCAATGTATACAAAAAAGTGAAACTATTGTATCTAGTGAAGGTGCAGGAATTTTTAATACACACATAAAGTCTGTAGGTGTATCTGAAGTTGGAGGTGCAAAGGGGAAAAAAACTTTACATAAGAATATGTTACCAAAGTTTGTTAAGAGTGTGAAACCGTCTGGTGAAGAAGATATTGTAGTGGGAGCAAACTTCGAACAGCAGATATGTGTTCTTAGAGCTATACATCTTGAATACTGTCGTTCTATTAGTAGAGAACTTTTTGAACAGAGAAAAGGTAAGGTATTTATTAAGAAAGGTATTATGTCTTTTATAAAAAGAGCAATACCAGATAAAAACACTTGCACTTTTATATTTAAGTTTGCTTACATGTTGACTTGTATGGAAGTAATGAATCAACCTGAGATTGCTAACAGTATAATATGTAATGCATATTTATTTAGCAACCAATCATTGTTTGATCAAAGCATTACTCAAGTTATCCAATGTATGCAGAGCACAGCAAGTTTTGAACAAATATTGAAAGTATTGAGTAATTGTTGTGTTGAAATGGCAAATAGTGATCATCAATTTTATGATGGGAAATTTTTTAGAAATGTATTAGATGTTCTTCAAAGGCTCATGTTGTTTAGATTGGTTGATACAAGTTGCCCAAAGCAAGTGGTAGACTTGGCAATAGTAAAGTGTGCTATGATAATTGGTGATATGTATGCTAATTATATGTGTTTTGTTAAATCTCAAGGTAAATTTGTTAATGAAGAAGGTATTCGTGCAATAATTGAACATATGGGTGTGATGGTGGGGGGGGGGGACCAAGGCCTCACGCAGGAAGAGTTGGTAAGGTTTGTTATGATATGCTGGTTAACCTAATGTATATGTATGATCCACATTCTAATGGAGTAGTGCAAATTTCTGGTATATTCTTTCCAAGAAAGTTGATATGCCAATGTTCTGAACATTTAAGTGGTGAAATTGAAAGCAATATGACTAATGGTACTATGGGTTATAGTGTTATTGTAGAGGATCTTGCTATGCGTTTATGTGGTGAAACTGATAACTTTGCCATAGTTGCTTGTAGAGAGGAGATAGAAGCATATTCTGCTATATATGATGAAATGATTCGTAATTCTGGTGTTAGTGAAAGTAAGAGGCATCGGAGATAGTAATGTATAGAAGATTATTATGAAAAATATCTATAGTCATTATTGTTAATAGAAATTGTCTTATGTAATTGCTATTTCTGAAATAGGAACAACCGTTTTACCTAAACTTGTTTCTGTTTTTTCATTATCTAATTCCTGCCTATTTGACTTAATGAGTATTAGATTGCTCATTTGTAACTAGTGTTAGTAAGACTATGCTATTTATCAAATCACTTCTTGAAAGTTGGTTAAAACAAAGAGATTGCTACTTTTATTTGTGAAAATTTTGTAAATATGATAATATTAATCATAAAGAATTTAAATTTTCCAAAGTTGGTGTGTTGTTATGCTTGTGGTGGCAGTTGTTATGGGAGTAGCAACTTATGCGATAGTTGTATTGTGTAGTAAAAATAAAAAAGCTGGTGAGAAGGTAGATGATGGAAAAGTGGAAAAGGATCTAAGTGAGACGGTTGCTACTACTTCAAAAGAGAGATTAGGTCAACAAATCTCTGCATTAGGTTCTTCATCTTCTGATCAGGAGGTACTGAAAACAAACGATGTAGATGGAAGGGGGGGGGGGAGCCTAGCTTAGAAGAGAGTGTAGAAAAATTATCAAGTAAATCTTCAAGGAGAAGAAATAAGAAAAAAACAGCATTAGGAAAGTTAAAGGTTGTCACTCCTGATGTTGGTTCAGGAGATCGTGTTAGTAGTGTAACCGATGCTAGTTCTGAGCAAGAAGCAGTATCTTCTAGTACTGTGCCTGAAGCAGCTAATTTAGAAGATCGATATTTAGAGCAAGGTGCTAAACCGAAAGCACGTCATGGTAGTAAAAAAACTAAGGCTAGTAAAAAAACTAGTTCTCCATCATCTAGTGCTAAGAGTGCAGATGTTAAAAGTGCTAGTCAAAAAAGTGCAACAACACAAGATATGAAAGGTAAAGTTTCTGAGTCTGGTGTTAAAAGTTCTGCAGAGGTAGAAAGTGTTGGTGATGTAGGGAAAGATGTATCAGATGGAAAATTACAAAGCAGTGGTTTTTCTGAGGTTTCTGTTAGTAGTACTGCAGGGGCAGAAGATGTTGATAAGAAACAAAAATCTGATGTCGTGGCAGCACTATCTGGTACTGTACCATCAAAATCCTCAGTACCTGGCCACACTGAAATAAAACTTTCTGATTATCAAGTTGAAAGTAAACAGAGTACAAGCAGTAAAATACCTGTATCTACTGTTGAGACTACTGTACAAACAACAGATATTGGTGTGGTAGGAACAACTGATACTCTGTCAGAAGCTTGGCAAGAAGTGTCACATAAGTCTTCAAAAAGAAAAAACAAAAAAAAATTAACATCTGTAGAGTCAAGTGCAACTGCTGCTGTTACCAGTACTGTTGGTATTACTGATATTGCTGGTGCCACTGGTGTTGCTACTACTGATGTTGAGCCAGTAGGAAAACGGATGTCTGGTCAAGAGCATCAAGAGCCAAAGGCAGGTGATCAATATTTAAAGCAAGGTGCAAGGCCAAAAATTCGTGTTTCTAAAGGTGCAAGTTCTACTAATGATGTGGGTACTAAAACATCCGATGGTAAGAAAGGTACAGTTGCATCAGGTACTGCTGTGCAAGAAGAACCTAGTTTAAAATATGAAGAACCAGCTTTAGTTGATGTAAAGAGTGATCAAAAGCGTGCTGGTGTATTGTCGTCAGTAAAGGTTGTGTCACCTAAACGACATATGGTATTTAGTAAGTTTTTTGAGGAAGGCAAAGAATATGTTTCTTTAAGTGAACATACTAAAAAAGTAAGGGAATTTAGATCTGGTGTAGAAGATTTTGCAAGTATGCATATGGAATATTGTATAAATGCAATATTTGGTACATTTTCTGTTGAACAAGGTAAGCTTAAAATAAAATCTAATGTTCAACAGATGATATCATCTCTAACTGAGAAAACAGAAATGTGCATCTTTATGATTAAAATAGCTGCTTTAGACCACTGGTTAAGTAGAGTTGCTAATATTAATATCCAGAATAGTATTAAATACTGTGCAAGTCATTGGGATGATCAATCACGGATAGATATGTTATTACTTGATATTCTAAAGCTAGGAGTTGAGAACGTAAGATATCACTCACGGCAAACAAGTGAACTACTTCAGCGTTATGGTCGATCCATAGGGAAACAAAATGTTTTTAAATTACATTCTCGACATTTTTATGAAGAATTGTTAAAAATGTACAATGAACTTGTAGATGTACCAGTTCAAGATTTAGAATTAAAGGTGTTAAGAAATAGATTACTACTATCTTGCATGATGCAATTTGGACGAATGTACCGCGTGCTTCATCGTGTAAAACAAACAATACCTAAACACAAAGAAAAGCCGATATTTTTTAAAGGTAAGATGGTTGAACACTATTCTCCAAATTTTAGTTACTTCTGCTGTCACTTGAGAAATACTATGAGTCATTTGTATGATCCAGGTAGAAAAAATTTTATATGTACAGTGCATGGGCTTAAGTATCCATCAAGTTTAAATGTAATATGTGATTTTAGAGGACTTATTTTAGACATTCAACAGCATGTTGATTCACGTAGTATGTGTTTTGGTGTTTTTATTGATTCAATGGTATCTCGTGTAGAACGTTATTTGTCTAGTAAAATGACACTTGCTCTTGTTGAACAAGACATATTACGGTACTCGGTAGTAGTATTGAGTCGGTACTCTACTCTTGGTGAAGATGTGCGACCATCTTATGAATTGTAGATGTTAGTTCTTGTGGGTTTAGTTGATATATGTGTTGTGTTAATGCATTATAAGAGTTTGCAAGAATTTAATAAGTGCTGCGAAGTACATATTTAGTTTTAACATATTTCCAAAATTGTTTATGTGTTGTCGAAGAACATGTAGTATTACTTGTAAAAAAGTTAAAAATATAGTAATATTAATTATAGAAAAATCAAGTTTCAAATCAATATACTATTATGATTTTGCTTGCAATTGCAGTTGCTGCAGGGGCAATAACTCTTGCTACAGTTGTATTATGTGATAAAAGTAAAAAAACTGGTAGTAAGTCAAATGTAGATAACATAGGGACGAGCACAAATGGTGTTGTAGCTGCTGCTTCAGGTGAAGAGTTAAGTAAAGAATTATCTAGTTTAGAGACTACAAGCAGAATTTCAAATAGAGGGGGGGGGGGGAGCCTAGCTTAGAAAAGAATGTAGAAAAATTATCAAGTAAATCTTCAAGGAAAAGAAATAAGAAAAGATCAGCATTAAAAGAGTTAAAGGTTGTTACTCCTGATGTTGATGTAGAAGGTCATGCTAGTAGTGCACCTAATGCTAATTCTGAGCAAGAAGCAGTATCTTCTAGTATTGTGCCTGAAGCAACTAATTTAGAACCCCGATATCTAGAACAAGGTGCTAAGCCGAAAGTACGTCTTGCTGCTAGTAAGCAATCTAAAGACAGTGAAAAAACTAATGTTGCACTATCTAGTGTTAAAAGTACTGGTCAGAAAAGTACAAAAGTACAAGATGTAAAAGGTACATCTTCTGGGTTTGTTGTTAGGAGTTCTGAAAAAGCAGAAGGTGTTGATAGTGTGAAGAATGCTATGTCAAAAGATGATATGGCAATGTCAGCTGAGTTACCTACTAAAAAGATAGATGTAAAGATTTCTAGTAAACAAGCTAAAGCAGTACAAAGTTCAGGTGATGAATTTACTGAAGATTGGCATACTTCAAGAAGGAAGTCTGAAAAAGGAAAAAAAGCACGTCCTGTGTCGGGAGGCATATCGGGTAAGCCTTTAGACACATGTGCTGCAGTAGGCCATGCTAGTGATATGCCTGGTACTAGTACTGCACAGGTGGTAAAAGTTCCTGATCCTGTAAGTAAAGCTGAAGAATGCAGTTTAGAAGATAGATATTTAATACAAGGTGCAAAGCCAAAGGTTCGTGGTAGTCAATCTCATGTCGTAAAAAAGGTTGTTAATGATGAATCTGATGTTCAAAAGAGTAAAGTGGTACAGAGTACTGCTCAAAAGAAGATAGCACATTCAAGTAGTGCAGGTAGTGCGGATTGTATGCAAGGTGGTACTAATCTTACATCAGTGCAAACTGCTGCTGTTGGACATATGCAGATTAAACGTGTTTTTGATAGCACTTCTAAAGAAGAATTTAGGCTTAGTGCTATGAAATTTAAAGAAAATATAAAATGTTTTGCAAGGATGCATATTGACTACATCGCAGATTTTATGTTCGGTGTATTTGATGTTAAGGGTGATAAAATTGCATTAAAACCTAGAATTCTAAATGCTCTATTGAAGATAAGTGGTAATAGCAATCTATTGATATTTATGGTGAAAAGTAGTTTAGCTAGACATTTGCTACTTAGAACAGGGTTTCTTGCTCTTCTTGCTTATTTTAAATATTGTGCAAGTCACTACTATGACCCAAAGCATTTGGATGAGTTGTTGGTTAGTGTTATGCATTTGGGAATATATAATTTAAAAACTGTGTCACCACCATTGAAAGAAGTTTTGTTTTGTTTCCATGACAAATTTAAGGAGAATTATGTTTTTGGAATATATAATAGTAGTTTTTATGATGAAGTACTAAGTATGTTTTATGACTTTGCGAGTGCAGACATTCGAGATCCAGAGTTGCGTATGTTAAGTAATCTTTTAAAGATATCTTGTGCTGTACAGCTTGGTAATATGTATCGTCTTATCATTCAATCAGGGGATATGGCAATGCGTAAAAATGAGGAAATAACAAAATGTAAGATGTACAAAAGAAAGAGTGTAGGTTATTCAATATTTCATGCAAGAGTGTTTAGTAATGTATGTTGCAAGGCAAGAATGGTAGATAGTCATTTATACGGTACAAAAGAAAATAGAATATGTACAGTGCGTGGATTTAGCTTCCCAGGTAGAATTATTAATACGTGTAGTAATATTTTTAGTGTAGTAGAAGAACATGTCACTAAAGGTACTATGAATTTTGAGGTGTTTGCTAATAATGCGGCTGATTATCTTACACGGTCTCTTTTAATGAAAGAGACAATACATTTGGTTAGAAAAGATATAGTATTATATAAGAACGTGGTAGAATCAAAGTACCGAACTGTGGGTGGTAGTCAATATTCTCTTACGTTATAATATTTATAATATTTGGGGATTTTAATATGGATTTTAGGTACTAATGCTTAGAGTGTATATTAAATTACATACAGTGTCCCTATAAGGTGTACGTTAATAAGAAGTAGAATAAAAACTTGGTTAAAGTACTTACTGGGTACTTTAGACATGTTGTAATATCAAGTATATTTTTCTTAAGTTTATCTTAATAAATACATGTAAAGTGTTATAGGTAACATAAGGACCATTATATCCATCAGTAATGTGTTTTTATATGGATGCATACAAAGTATATATTTGTTTTTGTGTTGTTTCCTATAAAACTAGTATATTGTTATGATACTTCCTATAATCGCAATTATTGCAGGAGTAGCTGCTTATGCTATGGTTATGTTATATGATAAAAAGACTGGGAATAAGTCAAGTACAAAAAATACAGAAGCAAGTACAAATGATGAGACAAGCATTACCTCAGATGAGGAGTTAAGTAAGCAGTTATCTGAATTAAATATTGCATCTTCTGATCAGAATATTTTAGGTGCAGAAAATATTGATGATGGTATAGAAGCGCATAATCCTGTGTCAGCAGATAGAGTAAGATCTTCAAATAAATCTTCAAGAAGAAAAAAGAAATCAGATAAAAGTTCAATTACTTCTATTGTTACTACAGTGGAGTATGCAGGTGCTGTATCTGCTGTTAATTCTGAAAAAGAGTGTAAAGTCCCTTATGTTGTATCCGACAATCAAACTCATGGTTTAGAAAGTAAATATTTGCAGGAAGGTGCAAAACCAAAAATACGTCAACCACCTAATAAACAAACAAAATGTGCTAAGAAAACTAGTACAATGCAATCTGATGTTAAAGAGGATGTAAGTGCACGAAATTCTGACATTTTTAGCGATAGTGAACAAGGGTCAAGGAGTTCATTTTCTGAATCTTTTGATAGAAGTACTATAAAGGCAAGAAGTATTAAAAGTGAAGAAAGGCAAGGTGTCTTATCAGCAGGTGCAGTAAAGTTTGTGACTAAGACTTTAGCAGAAGCAGATCTAAAGGTTAAGGGGTCAGAGCTGAAAAAGTCCAGTCGTAAGGAAAAAGCCCAGAGTTTGCACAGTGTGAGTTCTGAGCTTTGTGGTGATAGTGCTGTAAAGTCGGAGTGTATT
>NZ_QOHL01000023.1:0-19411 GCF_004181775.1 Ehrlichia minasensis | reverse complement strand
ATAGAATATTTACAAATATAAATCACACACACTTATACTAACGCTCTTTTCTAATTTCATATTTGACAACACACAATGCACAGTACTGTTAGCTTTCAAGTACCACAATGACAAAATCTTCTAAACCTTATCTCACAAAGCATCTCTAGGAAAAAACTACATTCAAAAATATAAGCACAAAACAAGAAACATGCTTTCATATCACTTTAAAGATTCATCATTTCATCATAAATCATAGAATATTTACAAATATAAATCACACACACTTATACTAACGCTCTTTTCTAATTTCATATTTGACAACACACAATGCACAGTACTGTTAGCTTTCAAGTACCACAATGACAAAATCTTCTAAACCTTATCTCACAAAGTATCTCTAGGAAAAAAATTACATTCAAAAATATAAGCAAAAAATATACTCAATATCACTTAAATGACTTATACACGCTTATACTTTACAAATTTCATTACAAATATTTCATAAATAAATTACAATACAAATTATAACTTATAAGGTTTTTTCCTTACCAAAGTGTAAGTATTGCCAGCTAGACTATAATACTTTAAAATTAAGCAAACCTATCATGTGTATCAAGCATTTTTAAAAATGCACGTCAATAATAACAAGGGTTACATACAAATATTCTAGAAGCAACTATTTACTATCAGTTACTAAATCTGGTTCTCTATACCACCCAGTATCAATACAACATTCTTTTAATAAAGACATATACTTTGCATAAGCAGTAACATCTCCTAAAGCTAAATATGCTTCAGCAATCCTATACAAGCTCTCTGAATAATACTTTGTATCTTCATATTTATTCAATATTGTACTAAATCTTTTAATAGCAGCAACATATTCACCACGTTGTAAATAAAATTTACCTATTGAAAATTCCTTAGCAGCAATATGTTGATGAACTAGATTTAATCTTTTCATCACTTCTTCTAAATATATAGAATCAGGGAAAAGACGTACAAATTCATTTAATAATTCCAAAACCTTACTTACACTACTTTGATCACGATCTATATCACTAATCTGCATATAATTTGCCATTATCCTTAAATAATACGCAAAATCTATATCTTTACTATCAGGATACAGTTGAATATAATCACCTGCATAAATTTCAGCACGAGAATAATCACCAAGTTCGTAATTCAAAAACGACATCATAAGACGTGCTTTAATTGCTACAGGAGAAAACGGATAAAGATTATCTATTTCTTCCAAATCTTTTACTGCACTTTTATAATCTTTAATAGCAGACTTTCTTAATGCACTCTCATATATTTCATCTGCTGTTCGTTCTTCAACAAACTTTATATCTTTTTTGACAAGAGAGCAACCTAGCATAAAAATACAACAGCATAATAAACAAATAGTATTTCTAATAACTTTAGAGTGATTCATATTTTATCGCCTGTAAATATAAGCTTGTAATATAAAATATCTTATTGAAACATAAAGATGTATCCCAGACAAGCAATTTTTACGAATGTACAATAGACCTATTATATATGAAGCATATAATTATTGACAACTATCATATTGATACTAGAATGCATAGCAAGTAATTTAAGTAAAGCATACTAATGAATGTATTGGTAATTGGTTCTGGTGGACGTGAACATTCAATGTTACATCACATTCGAAAGTCTCCATTGCTAGATAAATTGTTTATTGCACCAGGACGTCAAGGGATGGCTGGATTAGCAGACATAATAGATATAGATATCAACAACGCCATAGATGTAATTCAAGTATGCAAAAAAGCAAAGATTGAATTAGTAGTTATTGGACCTGAATCTCCACTAATGAATGGGTTGTCAGATACATTAACAGAAGAAGGCATATTAGTTTTTGGACCTTCGAAAGCAGCAGCTCGTCTTGAATCTTCAAAAGGATTCACAAAAGAATTATGCGTGAGATACGGTATTCCTACAGCAAAATATGGATACTTTGTTGATGTAGGTCCAGCTTACAAGTTCATTGACAAACAGAAGCTACCTTTAGTTGTCAAGGCAGATGGATTAGCACAGGGTAAGGGTACAATAATATGTCATACACATGAAGAGGCATATAATGCCGTAGATGCAATGTTAGTTCATCACAAATTTGGAGAAGCTGGATGCGCAATAATCATTGAAGAGTTTCTCGAAGGCAAGGAAATCAGTTTCTTTACATTAGTTGATGGATCTAATCCAGTTATACTTGGAGTAGCACAAGATTATAAAACTATAGGAGATAACAACAAAGGCCCCAACACTGGTGGTATGGGTTCGTATTCTAAACCAAATATCATAACACAAGAGATGGAACATATAATAATTCAGAAGATAATATATCCAACTATTAAGGCAATGTTTAACATGAACATACAATTCAGGGGACTGTTATTTGCTGGTATTATAATCAAAAAAAATGAACCAAAGTTACTTGAGTACAATGTACGATTTGGTGATCCCGAAACACAATCAATATTACCAAGACTAAATTCTGATTTTCTAAAGCTTCTATCGCTGACAGCTAAAGGTAAATTAGGGAATGAATCAGTAGAATTAAGCAAAAAAGCTGCGTTGTGTGTCGTGGTAGCCAGTCGTGGGTATCCAGGAGAATACAAGAAGAATTCTATAATCAATGGAATAGAGGATATTGAAAAGTTACCTAATATTCAGCTTTTACATGCAGGTACAAGAAGAGAAGGTAATAACTGGGTATCAGATGCTGGTAGAGTGATAAATGTTGTAGCACAAGGTGAAAATTTAGCTAGTGCAAAACACCAAGCATATGCTGCTCTGGATTTACTAGATTGGCCAGATGGAATTTATAGGTACGATATAGGATCATGCGCACTATAGTACTTTTATCATTATTATAATCTAACTATATCTAAGGCATTCACGGCTAATTTTTAAAAGTTATATCTGTATCTTATTTTCATTAATTACTTTATTCAGTAATATCGTATAGGTAACACAGTAAACTTATACTTTTAATGTTAAAACAATTACAATCCAATCAACAGAGTACTCATTACTAAAATATTACGATATTTAGATAAATGTCAGACAGATCAAGAAGTCATCTATCAATAATTTTATTAATCAACAGAAATTATCAACCAGTAACGCATCCAACTTTATTATTTTAAGTACATATACACTAAAACATTAACCATTTAGTTGAAGGCAAAAATTACCTGTTATACTTCTATCAATCACTTTATATAACCAAGCAATTCACAAACACAATTCTAAAAGTTTCTAATTATGGCAATGACAATGTAGTAAATAGCTTTTTAATTACAAAATATAACATGCAATCTCAATTACATGTAAAACCAGTTTATCAATTTACATAAGCATAAGATTAATATTTGCTCAGGTTAACTTCACTGTTACAGGAAGTACATATATCTTAAAGCATTAAAACATCTTTTGTTACAAACCAACTGTTATAGTTTCCACATTATTAATACATTGACAAGCATAATACAAAAACATGAGTATTTAACATCTTTAATAATTACAACACAGTACATAGCCGCTAAATTGCCAAATATTCAATTTCAAGTAAGATAAATATTTATCAATAATTTCACAAATTACAAAAACTACAAGATTGGATCACAATATGCATTCCAGTGTTACACTACATATATCCTAAAGCATTATATTCAGTTAAGGAAAAACTACCTGTTATAGTACCAATCTTTCATTTAATTATGTAACTAACAAATATCGCAAAAAATATGTTCAATATCTCTAAAAATTACAATTTAAGTACATGGCACCTAAAACAGTAAAACGTTAATATTCAATTTCAAGAAAACACATTATATTTACTTTTTGCAATAATTTAACACGATCTAAATATTATAAAACTTTAGCAAAATAAAATTTATATTTTAATATCAATAAAGACATCACCCTCTTCTATAAAATCTGTATTGACAATTAATACTGTTTTTGATAAAGTAGTCCCACTCATCAGTCCATTGGTATTAAAAATGTCACTTATTTCTGAAGTTTTTGCAGCAGCAACAACAACAGCACCTGCTTCGGGAGTAGGTAGTTCAATTGCAGGGTTAATTCCTTTAGTACTGATCTTTTTTGTTTTTTACTTTTTTATCATTCGGCCTCAACAAAAAAAAATTAAAGAGCATAATAAGCTATTAGATAATATAAAAAAAGGAGATAAGGTTATTATTTCTAGTAGTATTTTAGGTTCAGTTACAAAAGTTGATGCAACAAATGGATATTTTTTTGTTGAGATATCAGAAGGCGTTGAGATTAAGGTACTAAAATCTTCGATATCTGAAGTACTTAACAAAAATAACAAACCTACATCAAATACAGTAGAAGCACTACATTCAGTCTCTAATAGCTAATCTTCTTAGTAGTTAAAAACCTAGTACATTACCTTTTCTATTACTATCAACAAGAAGTACACTAATTTTTTTGAAGTTTGAACATATAGCAGGCTAATATTATATTATTATATCCTCATAGGCATAATAATATAAGTAAAATCATCTATATTCTCTTCCTCTTGCATTAGAACAGATGTACCAGCATCATAAAATGACAAAATACATTTTCCTTTAACACAGTATAATGCTTCCATCAAATACCTTGCATTTAAACCAATAGTCATATCTTCGCCAGAGTAATCAACTTCTAATTCTTCTCTAGCATCACCCTGATTTGAAGAAGCAGCACTTAATATAAGCTTATTATTAACAAAGCGTAACTTTATTACTTTTACCTTATCAAAAACTACAACAGATACTCTATCTATTGCATTTGATAATACTTCAGATTCAATCAATACACTCTTATTATGAGATTTAGGGATAATAGCATTATAATCTGGGAAAGTGCCATCTATTACTTTAGATATTAAAATATACTCTTGATATTCAAAACATATCTTTCGATCTGATAAACTGACTGAGATTAAATCATTACTGCTACCATGACTTACTATTTTCAAAATCTCATTAACTGTTTTCTTAGGCACTATAATACCAAAATTTGACAACATATTTTGAAATTTACTTAACTTAGTCAATGATAACCTATGACCATCTGTAGCAGCACAACACAGAACACTATCAGATGTATGAACATACACCCCATTCAAGTTAAACCTACTTTCCTCAACAGAAATTGCAAATTTAGTTTTACCAAAGAGATTTACTAATTCAGACACTTGCAAAGTAAACTTATTTTGTAACTCATTATTTTCAATAATAGGAAATTTTTCTATGTCAACCACAGGAAGAAAAAACTCTGTACGACCACACTCTATAACCAGCCTTCCATCCTTACCAATAACAAACTTAATCTCAATGTCATTTGGCAATTTTTTCACAATATCATAAAGAAGTTGTGCAGAAACCACAACAACCCCATTTACATTGATATGAGCAGAAATAGATGCAATTATTGAAATATCAAGATCTGTAGATGTTAAATTAATCTGATGATCTTTTGCTTCTATTCTTACACATGACAATACAACAATACTATGACGCTTTTCTACAACACTATTAATATAAGATAAGGCTTGCAGAAGCTTATCTTTACTAACAAAAAAGTTCAACTTAATACTACCATTCATATATTTCTATCAATCTTAACCACTGAGGTTTTATACAAATTAAATATCAACAAGTCAAGGTATGGTTCACTTTACTATACATTTATGAGGAATGGCTAAATATATCAACACCTTCCCAACCGAGTAAATCAAGCTGAGCTCTTGTTTGAAGAAATTTAAAACAAGCAGCTGCTAATTCTTGCTTATTTTCACGCTGTAACATTGCATCTAGCTTGCTTTTTAAAGCATGCAAATAAATAACATCTGATGCTGCATAATTTAATTGTTCAGATGTTAAACTTTCTTTTCCCCAATCAGATGATTGTTGCATTTTATTAAGTTTTACACCCAGCAATTCATAACATAGCTCCTTTAATCCATGATGATCCGTATATGTTCTAACTAACTTCGAAGCTATCTTAGTACAATAACATGGATTAGTCCATACACCAAGATAATAACGCATTACAGCAATATCAAAGCGAGCAAAATGAAAGATCTTAGTTATCTTTGAATCTGAAAGTATACTTACTAAATTAGGTGCCTGATAATTACCTGAAAACTTAACCAAGTGGACACTACCACTACTATCAGCTAATTGAACTAAGCATAATCTATCACGTCTACATACTAAACCCATAGTCTCAGTATCAATAGCAACAGCACCTTCAAAGTTTAGCTCATTAGGTAAATCACAATCATGTACAAATACAGGCACGTAAAATTTCCTCCACCCATAGAAAAGATATATCTATAACATCTTCACTATTTTATCATGTAGTAAGAGAACGCTCAACTATATTATGCCTCTTCAACATACTTTTTATTTTCTTGCGCTCCATAAACTGAATCAATGTTGGACCCATCATGGTCCCATCTGTAACCTTCTCTATCATCACTTTCATCTTCATCAACACACTCTTTTAATACATAACCACGTCCCCAAACAGTTTCTATGTAATTCTTCCCATTATTAGCAACTTTAAGTTTCTTACGAAGCTTACACATAAACACATCTATAATTTTATCATCAGAAGGTTCATCTAACTCCCTATACAAATGCGATAAAAACATTTCTTTTGTGAGAACTGTACCTAACCTAGAGGATAACAATTCTATCATACCATATTCTTTTTTAGTTAAATGTACTATTTCACCATTACATTCAACACATTTATGATCAAGATTTATTGCAATATTACCAACACGTACTATTGATTCAGGGTGTCCTCTAGTGCGACGTACAATAGCTTTTATTCTTGCAAGCAACTCACTCTTATGAAAAGGCTTAGTGACATAATCATCTGCACCATAATATAAACCTTTCACTTTATGTGATACTGATGAAATACATGATAATATCAGTACTGGAACTTTTATACCAGATTCACGTAACTTGACTAAAATATCATATCCATCTATTTTTCCAGGAAAATGTATATCTAATATCACTACATCATAGTCATCATTTTTTGGAATGATACTACCATAACAATCCTGAGCAGAAGTCATAGTTTCACAAAAATGCCCTTCTGAAGATAAAGAAGCTTCTACTGCCTTTGCACATGCAATATCATCTTCTATTAATAATATACGCATAAATACCTCTAAAAACTTAATAATCAAAAATTTAACATATAAAGCACTTAGCACTAATCTAAAGACATAATCAACCTATAACAACTAAATATTTCATCAAAAGTTAATACATAGTGTTACTATGCTATTCAAGTATAATAGTAAATTACATGTAATATACTTTCCTTGTGTTGCATATATAACACAATACCACCCCAAAGGTTATTAAAGACATTATAGTAAACACAACTAATTTTCGTTAATTAGTAAAACACTTTACTGATTATATATAAGCACAAGTTAATACTTTATTAATAATAAAAATGGTTAACACACGTATCATTATACATTAACAATGACATATACACTAATATAAAATTCCAAAATTTGACATCTATTTCATTTACAAAGACCGTGCATACCAAATTACTCTCCCTAATATCTCCATGTCCTCCAAATGACACTCATAAGAAGAATATTTTTTATTATCTGACACTACATGCAATTTTATTTTTTGGTTTTCTTTTAAATATTCCAATCTCCTGATTGATACACCAACCGTATCAACTATTACAAATAACCCAGCAGGATGAGGAATTTTATCACCTATATCTACTAAAACAATATCCTGGTTCATTAATGTCGGAATCATACTATCACCTTTTACGTAGTATACACGTAAATTTTTCA
Organism: Ehrlichia minasensis; assembly: GCF_004181775.1. Taxonomy (NCBI): domain Bacteria; kingdom Pseudomonadati; phylum Pseudomonadota; class Alphaproteobacteria; order Rickettsiales; family Anaplasmataceae; genus Ehrlichia; species Ehrlichia minasensis. The sequence goes on along the minus strand of NZ_QOHL01000023.1, from coordinate 11,526 downwards.
TGTTAGAAGTTAAATTAATATTTGAAGACAAATACAAATTCACATCACCTGAAGATGACACCTTGCCATTTTCTAATTCTAAATCATATACAGGTAGTATATTCATATTACCTTGTCCATAAGTATAATTATCATCACTAATTAAATATGACAATGAAACATTTAACACTTTTGCTATTGCCATTAATTTTTTAGATGTAGGATTTGTTGACTTTCCACTTAGTATATCATACACAAAAGATTTTCCAACATCAGCTTTGTGAGCTAGCTCACGTGCATTTATCCCCATTTTATCCATTTGGTACTTCATTCTAGTAACTATCATACTATTATCACTACTTGTTTTCATAAATTCACCTTACAGTTAATATTTATTACATTTTTGTACAATCTAAAGTACATAAACTCAAGTAATAATTGAATTATTCACTAATAGTTGAGCATCAAATCACAAAATCACTAGTAAGTAGCACTAAATATTCTGAAAATTAACTTCAATACAAATGCTCACTACCATGCAAACCAGAAATCATCAAATGACATAATCAGCATCAATTTAATTCCAAAACATCAATTAAATGCAATTCACAAACTTTTACACTTACAAAAAACAACACATTCCATACCAATAACCTTTTAAAAAAACATCATATTAACAATCAAATAACATGATACCACAACACTACCTACAGAAAGCTCATATTTCTGTCACAGTAAAATATCTCGGTAATTTATTGCTTATTATTAACATTATAGTATATCAAAATAACCAAACAAGTATATATTTCTAGCTAAAGTTATTATAAAAACCTGCATTGCGAGACATAATAAAAGCACTATACCATATAACAATATGTAATAAACTATTGCTATAAATCAATATACTGATCAGCTAAAGCACCTATATAAGATCTTCTATAACTTTAATTCTTGTCAAACATCCACAAATACGAATTTATCCTCTGACAATAAAAAATCTCTGACTAAAAAAATTTCTTACACTTATTAAACAAAAAACTTGTACTTTGTAAGTAAAACTACTACATCACATCAATAATATTATATAAACTTAGGCTATAAGTTATTATGATAACAAAATCAATATATCTACTTAGCTAAAGCATTTAATATAAAATCTTCTGCAACTTTCATATCTTTCCAACCATCTACAGATACAAACTTATCTTCTTCTAGCTTTTTATAAAAAGAAAAGAAATGTGCTATAGAATTTAAAAATGATACAGGAAAATCAGAATAATTCTTTATATTAGCATAGTATTGATCTATCTTACTTGTAGGTACAGCTAATATTTTGACATCTTCTCCACCCTCATCACGCATAATTAACACACCTACCGGCCTTGCACAAATCACTGCTCCAGACATTACAGGAAACCTAGTTGCCACTAAAACATCAACAGGATCACCATCTCCAGCACAAGTATGTGGGATAAATCCATAGTTACATGGATAATACATAGATGTAGGTAAAAATCTGTCTACACAAAATAAATTTTTCTTTTTGTCAAACTCATATTTTACTGGACATGAATTCTGGCTAATCTCAATAACAACATTGATCTCCTTGGGTACATTATCACCACTAGTCAAATTATCTAAATTCATAATTAATCTCTTAACATAACAAAATGCGCAATTTGTATACCAGATCAGGAAATGATCATTAAACTTAATAATACTAATCCCTTTATACTCTAGTCAATCCTTTTCTAATTCAATATTCAAGCAATACAACACCACAATTACTGCAGTACAATACTAATAAACACCGCACTTAAGTGAACAATTATTTTCTAATGTGCCTTAAGCTTATACTGCCATAAACTTTTACACACAGAATAAAAAATTCCATATTACCTAATTTAAGCTTAATCTCAAACGCATTCTGTAAATTACGCATTTTAAAGCAGCTGGCAAATAATTAATGAATCAATTCATCTTTTCACAACATGCTTAAATAAAGTAACATTTGACTAATAAGCCAATATAAATCATTTATAAACACATGTAACAACCTTTAATAGCTCAAAGTTAACGCACCAACATATCATACTTAAAATACTACAGTACTAACCATTATACTGCTAGCCAACTATTATAATACAACACCAAACTAACATTTCATCAAAAACTTTACAGAATTTTTTATTCACCATTTTGATAGTTGGACATATAAATTATGTTGTCATGTATAAGCAGCTTTAAAAGATAAGTAATGTTTTCATAACATTGAAATTTCGCACTACCAATAAACTACTAATAATAAAACATAGTCTTACTATTTCTAGACAAAGGTTATAAAAATACATTTTTCAATGCGTAATCACATGTACTACTTAATTAATAAACTTACATAAATTACTTATACACAGATGTTTGCAATATTTATCAGATTTAAAAATAAGGAATATTAGACAATGCAAGTTTCTCTTCATAAGACATCATAATATTAAAGTTCTGTACAGCTTGACCAGCAGCACCTTTTAACAAATTATCTATGACAGATATTATAACAATTGTATTAGGCAATCTCCCAGGGAAAACTCCTAAATAACAATAATTAGTACCTACAACAGATCTAGTTGTTACAGCTTTTTCTTCATCCACAACAACAAAAAATGAATCCTTGTAAAAAAGTAGCAATGCTTCACGAACATCAGTAAGAGATACGCCAACTTCTAACTCAAGATATATGTTAGACATCATACCTCTTTTCACTGGAATTAAACTAGGTACAAATTGTAAATTAATATCTTCCCTACATGCAGCAAAACACAATTCTTGTTCTATTTCAGGAATATGCCTATGATTAGAAACTTTATATGACTTGATAGCATCATATACTTCACAAAATAAATTATCTTGCTTTACAGACCTACCGGCACCACTCACTCCTGATTTAGCATCTACTATTATATTGTTACTTTTTACTAGACGTAGTCTTAATAACGGAAACAATGGTATCAACACAGAAGTAGGATAACACCCTGGACAAGCTATAAAGCTCGATTTTCGAATATCTTCATAATATATTTCAGTTAATCCATAAACAAAATCTTTTATAAGATCTGGACAATAATGGACACCATACCATTGTTTATATATATCAGGGTCTTTAATTCTAAAGTCAGCTGATAGATCTATGACTTTAACCACATCATGAATTTTTTTTACAACTTCACTTGACGCCCCATGAGGTAAACATAAAAAAACTACATCTACCTTATCTAAATCAATATCATCAAAAGATGAGACACTAATAGAGATACAACTCTGAGAAATATGAAAATAACTAGAAGAAAGCAACTTTCCAGTAGATTGAGTTGCACACAAATACCTTATCTTAACCATAGGGTGAGACAGTAATAAGCGAACCAACTCAACCCCTACGTAACCTGTAGCACCAACTACAGCAACTGATACCTGATAATTCATGTAGTAAATTATCTTTTAGAATATTGACAACTTTTTCTAGCTTTATGTTGACCATATTTTTTACGCTCAACAACACGTGAATCTCTTGTCAAAAATCCACCTGCTCTTAAAATAGCATGAAGACCAGGATTAATATCTTTAAGTGCTTTACTGATCCCATGAGCTACAGCTCCAGCCTGCCCTGAAATTCCACCACCACGTACAGTAGCAACAACATTATAACACCCAGAAGTTGATGTTGTAATAAATGGGTGATAAACCTTCCTACACAAAGTATTTTTTTTAAAATAGTTGAAAATATCTAAGCCATTAACAGTAACATTTCCTTTTCCTACCGTTAACCACACTCGTGCAACAGCTTCCTTTCTTCTACCAGTAGCATAAGCACGGCCATAAGCATCTACTTTTAGGCGACTACCTTGTAGATGATCGGGTAACACATCAGGATTATTTTCCATTATCTCCTCTTATTATTTTTAGCATTCATTGACAAAAAATCCAATTTTACAGGCTGTTGTGCACTGTGCTTATGCTCTGGACCAGAATATATATATAAATTTTTTAAACGGCGACGTGCCATTGGACCAGTACTAAGCATACGACGAATTGCCATATTAATTATACGCTCTGGATGTTTGTTTAAAAGTAAATCAGCTGGCGTACAACTTTTTAACCCACCAGGATACCCAGTATGTTTATAATATACTTTACCCTTTAGCTTACTACCAGTAAACTGCACTTTTTCAGCATTAATTATAATAACATTGTCTCCGCAATCCATATGAGGCGTATATTCAGGTTTATCCTTACCACGTAATATATTAGCAACAAAAGCAGCAAGTCTACCAACTACTACTCCACTTGCATCTATTACAACCCAACGCTTTTTTATCTGACTTGCCTTTAAAGAAAAAGTCTCCATTTGCATCTATCATTAATAAATCTTCATGTTAATCATACAATCAATTTTTGTCAACATAAACTAATCATATATTTACCTTATATGTTGCAAACAGCACAAAATCTGTTAAATACTCAGAAGTGGATATCACCTAGTATTAAACTTTAAAAACTAGCTTTGCAAAATCACAATATAGTTCCTAAACAAGTGATTATACAACCAACTTAAAAAAATTACTCATTTTTATGTAATGAACTGAGTAAACAATCAAAAATATACTATACTTTTTCATATACTAATTATTGAATTTTATATACAAAAAATATATTAAGTTGATATATCATTATTATTTGTCATATTTTTGAAACTAAAACTTATCATTTGAGTAAAAAACAATACAGCACTCAATTAATTAAACTTGTTACTTAATTCTTGCCAATCAAAACTAATTACAGTTTAATCATTGTCAGTATTATTCTTTTACATAATAGTTGGTAGCATTTTAATGATAATTAAATTTAACATGCACAAAATTTACAGCATATTGATACTAATATTTATCATATCAACTACACCACATAGTAGTTATTGTACTAATCTAGATCAAGCCTTACATGCAGCATTATCAAATAACCCAAATATAAAAGCTAAATTTTATAGTTATTTAGGTAACAAACAAAAAATTAAATTGAACAGTATATCAAAGTTTTTACCTTCAGTTACATATTTAGCAGAAACATACCAACCAGATCTATCTTCAGGTAATAACAATAGAACTATGCGCCTTATAGTAACACAACAAATATTCAACGGAGGTGCTGATGCTGCTGCTCTTCAACAGTCAAAGTATCTATCAAATATAGAAGACTTTGAATTTCTATCAGAACAACAAAATGTTGTACTTAACACAGTTAAAGCTTACATGAAAGTTCTAACAACAGCTGAAGTATACAAATTAACACAACACACTAAAAAAGTATTTACAGAACATCTAACAGCTACACAAAAACGTTTTTCATTAGGAGAGGTTACCAAAACAGACGTATCGTTGGCTACTGCTAGATTATCATCTGCTACATCAGAATCAATCAAAGCGTACGGTGATATGAAAGCTGCAGAAGCTAACTACATACATATAGTTGGAGAAATACCAATAGATCTACAACATCCTACTATACCAGCAATACCATCATCTGTAGAAGAAGCCTTAACAATAGCACAACAAAATAATCTTGCTCTAAAAGCATCCCACAATGGGTATCAAGCCGCAAAACAAGGAGCTTTAATGGCTATTGCAAATTTATTGCCATCTATTAGTATATCATCAATAAATTCTTACACTTACACAGATACTCATAACCCTCTCATAGACCCTAAAAAGATAGATCACTTTTTTGAAATAAAAATGTCATTGCCTATATTTCAACAAGGATTAAACATTGCTGCTATTACGCAATCAAAACTCGCAATAAAACAAAAAATGTATTCACACTATGAAGTATTAAATGCTATTAAGGAGGCAGTAGTTTTAAATTGGGAAAATATTTCCACAGCTAATTCTATGTTGCAAGCAGCACAAGATTCTGTTAAATACTCAGAAGTGGTACTATCTGGTATTAAACAGGAAGCAGAGTTAAATTTAAGAACAGTTTTAGATGTACTGGATGCAGAACAAGAATTATTAAAAGCAAAAGTCAACCTGGTTAACGTACAAAGTAATGTTGTAATAAGTATGTATAATTTACTTGCATTAATAGGACAACTGAGCACTAATTATATTTAATACGAAAATTTATGAGTAATACTAACGACTTTCAACCAATCAAAGATGTGATCGCAAACATTAGAAAAGTTATGTCTAACAATGATAACGGAGATTCTACGCCTGAACAACATGATACTAATACTCAACATGATGGTACTGAGTATGAAGTACTAAATTTAGAAAACCCAGAAAATCATGTAGAGCTACATAATATACGACATGTACACAACACGTTAAATGAAATAAATCAAACATTTCAAGCAATAAGTGATTTACCAATAACAACATATCAAAATAAAACACAACCAGATATACAAATATCAGTTAAGCAAGAGAAAATCTATCCAGATCAATTATCCAATGTAAACCAATTCATATCAATAGAACAATCAACACAACGACTATCATCTCAAGAAAGAAGATTAACAACAACACATACTCTTTCAGAAGAAATATCTAAGAACACATCAGAAATTAAAGGCATTCATCAACAAAATACCTTCATATCCGAAAATTTATTATCACCTGAAAGTATAGTTGCAAGCAGTGAAGAAATAAAAAAGCTAATGACACAAGTACACAACTATACAAAATCAACTAATGTTTCAAGCGATAAAAGTCCTACAATAGAAGAATTAGTAATAAACATGCTTAAGCCAGAATTATCAACATGGCTCAATAATAATCTACAGAAGCTAGTCAAAGAAGTAGTAGAAAAAGAAATAAAGCATATTATAAAAAAATCAAATAAAAACTAAAATTTGCACTGGATAGGCTGTGGATATACCAAAATCTTATAATCTGACTTCTGCAAATTTATTAGAGTATTTGCAGGTACTTTACATTCCCCTAAAATTTACATTTATTATTTCAAAAGGAAACCATCTTAAAGTTAATACACAAAGGTATAAGTTTAGAAATTTTACTACCTCAAAAAATAATAACTTGATTATGCTGAATATTTGGATATACACTACAAACCTAGTATTATATGCTATTAGAGATCTGATATTATATATCTAGAACATCCCATAAATTCCTTTATAGAAAAGAAAACCATAAAATAAAGCTATAATTTTCAGGTTATATTTCATATTCATTCAAAAATTTAAGAGCAACATTCAAGGAACACTATGTTAAAAGACCAAAGTATACCAATTTATTTAAAAGTCATAAGTTTAACAATGCTTCTGACAACACTGCTATAATAATGCTTTCAACAGCTCAGTGCTAGGTTATTTTACATTTAGATGTGTGTATAAAAATTTCAATATCAAAATCTTACACAAAAAAAACACTTAGAATACCAAGCACTTTTTTACTTAATAATCTCTTCCACTCAATGTCTTTCTAACAGAATTATATTAATCACTCTTTACAATAGCATTACTAACTGCACCTTATACACAACACAAAAATTTAAAAATACTTTTATAACACTACCATAGTAATTCTTTCAACAACCTCAGTATTATACTATTATTTACATTCAGATGTGTGTACAAAAATTTCAATATCAAAATCTTACACAAAAAAACACCTAGAATATCAAGCACTTTTTTACTTAATAATCTCTTCCACTCAATGTCTTACTAACAGCATTATATCAATTACTCTTTACAAGAGCATTACTAACTGAATCTTTTATGCAAAAATTTAAGATTAACATTTATAACAAATCTTAGTAATACTACCTGAACATAACCAATATTTTCCATCAGTACTACACAACTAAAGCTTTTTCCAATGATACTATTATGAACATTTTCAAAACAGAGGCATACTATTCTCTACTTCAACTTATAACTTAAAATTAAGATTCACCATTATAACAAACTTAGTACCACAAATAACTCAGAAAAAACAATCAATGACTCCACACACAGCAAGTATTTAATATTCTTTATTCGCAATAATAACACTTTAAAATGTTAAAAATTTATATCATAACTCATACTCAGATATTGAAGTAAAATTTCAGTATTTTACAAGAAAAACAATCATACAACATAGACAATTAACATCAGATTTGAATTCCAAAATATTGTCTACTGTTACTCTTTAAAGTATGATATCATAAGTCTGTTTTCAATACGTATTTTTCTAAACTGCACAACATGTTATCAGTAATATTATCATAAATTTTACATATTTCATGATCTAATGATAATGGCGTTCCTAGTTCCGCTACATTACATATCTGAGGAGACAATGGTACTTCTCCAAGCAAACTTATATTCAATTTACTTGCTATTCTAGATACACCTTGTTTGCCAAAAATATAAGTCTTACCTCCAGAATTAGCATCAACAAAATAACTCATATTCTCTATTATGCCAACGATATAAACATTCATTTTTTTCATCATATCACATATCTTTACTGCATCAATTATCGCTAAATCTTGAGGTGTGGAAACAACAACAACACCTGTAATATCAAATTTTTCAACAAGACTAAGATGCACATCCCCCGTACCAGGAGGTGTATCTATGATTAAATAATCTACTTCTCCCCACGCAGTATTTGTCATAAGAGTATATATTGCTTTTGTTACCATAGGGCCACGCCAAATAGTAGCATTATCCTTAGCAATTAAATATCCAATAGATATGCTTCTGAGACCGTACCTAGTAATTGGTATCATTTTATTATCATTGTCTACTTCAGGATTAGTGAAATCTTTTACTCCCAACATATGAGGGATAGATGGACCATAAATATCAAGATCAGCTAATGCCGCTTTATATCCTTTACGCAACAATGAAAATGCTATGTTCATTGCAAGTGTAGATTTTCCAACACCACCTTTACCTGAAGATATAAGTATTAGATTTTTTACACCAGTAATTGACATCTTTTCTGCAGAAATCCTTCTATTCACTTTGTTAACAGTATCATGTGCAGCAGTAAAAACAATTTTTATATCTTTAACATATGGTATAGTCTTAATTGCATCATTACATTTTTTCTCAATTATACTCTTCTGCACTACCTGACGTTCATCCAACAAACTTAATATGCAATGAACTACACCATCTTTGATTAACACAGACGTTATTAACCCTAATTCAACAATATTCCTATTGCTATCACAATCAACAACTGTTGATAACACATTCAGTACATCTTGCTTAGTTATCACTATTATCCTTCAAACAAAGATCATCTTATAATAACACACATTATTAAAAAAATACCTATTTACTTTTAGTAAACCATTATGTATGATCAGAACATCCATTCTACATATAGATTTTTTAAATGTTAATATCTTCTGGTACATCTAGTATTAACTTAGCAAGTTGTATATCAAAAATTACAGGTGTCAAGTTGATTAATACCTGTATTACGCGTTTCTCCGATCAAGAACTAAATGTAGAAGTACAAGAAAATCAAGATGACAAAAATAAGCATATTATAATTATAAATTCACTATGCTTTCCAGTTCATGATAATTTAATAGAACTACTATTACTGATAGATGCAACCAATAGAGCATTGTATCCAAGCAAAATAACTTTGATAGTACCATATCTGTGTTATACTAGACAAGATAGGGTTATGTATAGAAATCTAGATAGTAGTAGTTTAATGGTTTCTGCATTAAGTGCAAAAGTCATTATTAACATACTAAAAACAGCAAATATACATAACATCATTTTTATTGATCTACATTCAAATCAATTAACTGGTTTTTTTGATACATCCATTATTAACTTAAGTTCACACACTATTTTTATAGAAGATATTGTAGGAAAATATGACATAGACAATCTTGTCATTGTATCACCTGACTATGGTGCATTAAACAGAACTAGAGTTTTTGCAAATGCATTATCAAGGCAGTATCAACTAAACAATGAAATTCAAGTAGCAGTAATAGATAAATATAGAGCAAAACCTGGTGTATCTGAAGTGATGCATATAACTGGTAACGTAGAAAATAAAGATTGTATTATAATAGACGACATAGTAGATTCAGCTGGAACATTATGCAATGCAGCATCAGCTCTAAAAGACAGTGGAGCATTAAAAGTCAGTGCATATGTTACACATGGAATATTATCCGGTAACGCAATACAAAAAGTTACTAACTCAAAATTAGATAATTTAACAACTACCAACACAATTAATCATAGTTCACTTAATACACCAAAAATTCAAATTTTACCCATTGATAAATTTTTAAGCAATTATATACTATATAATTTAGTCTAAGCTTAAGGAACAAATTGACAGATAATAAATTTGAAAATTCTAGCTCATGTATACAAACAGATAAATCACTAACCAAAAATGACTTGTTACAAGCTGCAAAGTTAGTGAGGATAAAGCTAGATGATAGTGAGATTGACTACTATCTTAAAGAACTAAAAGTAGTATTAAGTTGGATACAAACAATATCACAAGTTGATACTCAGGGTGTCACTCCTATGAGCCACGGTGGCATTAATGATACATTACCCTTACGTGAAGATATTATAAACGATGGTAACATAAAAGATGCAGTATTACTCAACTCTCCTGAGCAAAAACATGATTTCTTTGTTGTGCCAAAAGTAATTGAATGAGAAACATTCAATAGTACTCATCATAATTTTACTCTTTTTCTTAATGGCATATTCAGTAATCTGCTATAAGTTTTTTAATCTGATACAGTATTATTATAAGTGAAATGTATTTAGCAGCATTAGAGCTTAGTAATATATAAGAAACTCCACAGTGCCATATTTAGTTGGGTTTGAAAACCGATTAACTACTAAAACTTAATCAATACAAAACATCTCAACCTTCAAAATTTTATAACATACAAAAGGATTTATAACTCACTCTATACATATATAAAGTAACTCTACAGCTTCATATTTAGTTGGATTTGAAACACTGATTAATTACTAAAACTTAATCAATACAAAACATCTCAACCTTCAAAATTTTTAACATACAAAAGGACTTCATGACTCACTCTATACATATATAAAGCAACTCTACAGCTTCATATTTAGCTGTACTTTGAAATACTAATTTATCACTAAAATTTAATCATATGCCTCATCTAAATCTTATACACCAAAATTTCATAATTTATTTCTACAACACAACTCTATATTTAGTTAGTCTTGAAATACCGATCTATCACTAAAATCTAATCATACATTTCAACTTTCCAAATTTTAAACATACAAAAGATTTTATTATTTACTCCATACATACAAAGGAATACCATGTTCAATTGGATTTGAAATACCGATCAACTACTAAAACTTAACCAACACAAAACATCTCAACCTTCAAAATTTTATAACATACAAAAGGATTTCATGACTCACTCTATACATATATAAAGTAACTCTACAGCTTCATATTTAGTTGGATCTGAAACACTGATTAATTACTAAAA